>JAIPFG010000080.1 GCA_021736745.1 Pseudomonadales bacterium | reverse complement strand
TAGCGCGACTTTCTGATATTCGAGAAGAATTGGATCGGCAACTTCATCATTTGCAACGACAAGCCAAAGCGGCGGAACAGTATAGCGAGTTGAAACAGGAAGAGCGTGATCGTAAGGCAGAGTTGCAGGCGATTAAATGGAAGGCGCTTACCCAGCAGAATACCTTGCAGGAACAGCAAATTGCCGAGCTGGAAGTTCAGTTGGAAGCTACCCACGCCGAGCACAGTTCAATCGAAAAAGATGTCGAGAAACACCGAGAGGAAGCGGTGACCCTAAACGCGGCCTATCAAGAGGTACAAGCGGCCTTTTATCAGGTGGGAACCGAAATTGCGAGACATGAGCAAAGCATTCAGCACCAACAGGAGCGTGCATTGCAGCTGCAGGAAGATCTGCAGCGAACTGAGCATACTTGGCAGGAAGCAAATCAAAACCTGAAGCAGGATCAGCAGAAAAAAACCGAATTGGCTGAGGAGCTGGCCGAAATATCGCCTGAGTTAGAGCGGCTGAAACAACTGGAAACGGTCAGTGCGAACGAGTTGGAAGTGGCAGAGTCCTCCATGCAGGCGTGGCAACACCGCTGGGATGATTTTAACCAACACGCTTCCGAATCAAGGCAACATGCGGAAGTGGAACAGTCTCGCATCCAACATCTGGAACAGAATATCTCGCGTTTGCAACAGCGCCATCAGAAATTAGAGCAGGAAAAAAAAGGTTTCTCAGAGAGTCCTGAAGATCAACATCTCCATGAGATAGAGCATAAGCTTGAACAGCTGGATGCCTCCGCAGAACAACAGAAGGCGAGAGTGTCTGAATTGGTTTCTGCCATCGAAAATCAACGTGAGCGAAATAATCAAGTCAGTAATGAGTTAAGTTTGGCTCGCCGCACGATGCAGAATGTGGAAGGACGTCATTCTTCCTTGCAGACTTTACAACAGGCGGCCTTGGGGCAAAAAGATACCCCAGTGGTACAGTGGCTGGAGCAACAGCAGTGGCATAAACAACCAAGGTTGGCACAGAAAATAAGGGTCGAGAAAGGATGGGAGAAGGCATTGGAGGTGGTGCTTGGCCATCATCTCCAGGCGGTGTGTATCGATAACCTGGATAATCTGGCTGATCGTCTGGATAAGCTCAAGCAGGGAGGTATCACACTGGTTGATCAGAGTGATAGCCCTACTTACCAAGGCATGCCGGGCAACACCAGCTTGTTGAGTAAAATCACTACCGACTGGAATCTGAATGCACTGTTGGCGGGTATTTATGTGACGGATACTCTGGTAAATGCCTTGTCGATGCGTTCAGATTTGGCTCCCCATGAATCGGTGGTTTGCCAAGAGGGGATTTGGTTAGGTCCCGGCTGGATGCGGGTAACACGTGCTAGCGATGAAAAATCCAGCTTGCTGGAAAGGCAGCAAGAGCTAAAACAACTCAGTGAGCAGATGGCGGAGCTCGAAGAACGAATTGAAAATCTTGAAGTTGATCTGGATTCAGGATTGCTTGCGCTGAAAAATTCTGAGCAGGCGCGCGAAGCAGCGCAACAAGAGTTGAGCGGGCTATTAAGGCAACATGCGGAAGTGGCTTCGCAATTGGGTGCGCGCAGGGCGCGGATCGAACAGCTCAATATGCGTAAACAGAGAATTCTGCATGAATTGGAAGAAAGTCAGGAACAGTTAAACGCAGAGAAGGAATCGCTCTTCGAAACCAAAGAGCGTTGGCAGGAATGTTTACAACACATGGAGCAGGACACGCTGAAACGTGAAAAATTACTGAGTGAACGTGACGCTAATCGCAGTACCCTTGATCAGGTCAGACAGAATGCACGGCATAATAAGGATCAGCTGCATCATCTGGCCCTGCGGCATCAATCGGTAACGACTCAGCTTGAGGCACTTGAACATGGCATGACACGCCTGCAAGAACAGGTTGCCGGTCTCAGTGAAAGGCAGATAAGCTTAAAGGAAAGCATCGATTCAGCAAGCTCGCCTGTGGAAGAGTTAAAGCAGGAGCTTGAGGTGGAATTAGAGAAACGCATCGTGTTGGAAAACCGGCTAACTCAGGCGCGACAACAGGTGGAAGAAGTTGAATACCGTCTTACCCAGTTGGAACAGAACCGTTTAAAAATTGATCGCAAAACGGAGGGTGTCAGAGGGCAGTTAGAACAGTGTAAATTGCAGTGGCAGTCTGTAAAAGTTCAGTGTGAAACTCTAGAACAGCAGTTGCTAGAGGCGAAACAGGATTTACAGCAAATTCTAGGGCAACTACCCGACGAGGCGGTAGAGGCTGATTGGCATACCAAAGTTGAACAGATTCAAAATCGAATTCAGCGTCTTGGCGCTATCAATCTGGCGGCAATCGATGAATTTAAAACACAATCTGAACGTAAACTGTACCTTGATGCTCAGAATGAGGATTTAACCGAAGCGCTAACCACTCTGGAAAATGCGATTCGTAAAATCGACCGGGAAACACGCACTAAATTTAAAGAGACGTTTGACAAAGTTAATAAGGGATTACAGGAGATTTTCCCCAAAGTGTTTGGCGGTGGTCATGCTTCGTTGGAAATGACTGGAGAAGATTTGCTGGATACGGGCGTCACTATTATGGCGAGGCCCCCGGGTAAACGTAATAGCACTATTCATTTGCTCTCGGGTGGTGAAAAAGCACTGGTTGCCATTTCTATGGTGTTTGCGATTTTCAAACTGAATCCTGCACCTTTTTGTATGCTGGATGAAGTGGATGCGCCTTTAGATGATGCAAACGTCGGTCGTTTCTGTAGCATCGTCAGCGAGATGTCGGAAACAGTGCAGTTTATTTTTATTACCCATAATAAGGTAACTATGGAAATGGCCAGCCATATGATGGGGGTGACCATGCATGAGCCAGGTGTGTCGCGTTTAGTCACAGTCGATATTGAAGAAGCCGTAGCAATGGCGGCGGTTTAGTCGGTCAGGTGAAGGCAAACACTCTTTGTCTGATGAAGAATTGTTTTGTGTTCCGATAGAATTGAATAATAGGGCCTTGGTTTGCAGTTCCGAATAATGTTGGGTGAATTCAAAAAATTATTGGCGGAGTGTGATGGATTTTTCATTGCGTGAGTGGTTAATTATATTAGGGGTGCTGGTTATCGTTGGCGTCTTGCTGGATGGCTATCGGCGGATGCGAAGTGGAAAGCGGAATTCGATTAAACTTTCTATCGATAAAAATTTTTCTGCCCGAAATGGTGATCGTGTTGACTACTTCAATGGTGAACTACCTAGCGGTGGTGCGCGGGTTGTGAAGCGAGTAGATCAGAGCGAACAAGATAATGAGTCTGCCTCTGTAGATACGGAGCAGGAAGAACTGATGCCGGACCCACTGTTCGCGGATGGTAGAGAAGATTTAGATGAGCCAGATGAACTTGAGCAATTTGAGGCCTTAGATCGGTCTGTGATGGAGGAAGTCGAACAGATAGAAGATGTCAAACAGGCACCTTCTCAGAAAGCGGTTCCAGTTGATGTGGAAGAGGTGATTGTCATCAATGTCTTTGCTAAGACGGAGGCACAACTCAATGGCGGCGATCTTCTGCGTTTAGTTCTGGCTTGTGGTATGCGCTATGGTGAGATGGATATCTTTCATCGTCATGAAAAGGAAGCGGAGGATAGCCAACTTCAATTCAGTATGGCCAATGCAGTAAAACCAGGCACTTTCGATTTGGATAATATGGAAAATTTTCATACACCCGGGGTATGCTTTTTCCTGAGTTTGCCTGGTCCGAGTAACAGCATGAAGGCTTTTGATTATATGCTGGAAACGGCACAGTGCTTGGCAAAAAATCTGAATGGAGAACTCCAGGATGAGCAACACAGTGTCATGACCAAACAAACGATAGAACATTCTCGCCAGAAAATACGTGATTTTGAACGCCGTCAGTTGTCCTTGCTCAGATAACATGATTCAAACGTACAACCGGAAACAGCTTGAGCAACTGAAGGAGGAAATAAACCAGCATAATTACCGTTATTATGTGTTAGATGATCCCTCCGTTCCTGATGCCGAATATGATCGGCTAATGCGCCAGCTTCAAGCGATTGAAACAGAACATCCTGAATGGTTAACTCCCGACTCCCCCAGTCAACGTATCGGTGCAAATCCCCTCAGCGCATTTTCTGAGATAGTTCATCAAATACCGATGCTCTCGCTCGACAATGCCTTTAGCGACGAGGAGTTGTTGGATTTTGAACGGCGGATTAAAGAACGCTTAAAATCCGATGCGGAAATCGAGTATGCCTGCGAACCCAAGTTGGATGGTATTGCCGTGAGCCTGCTTTATCGTGATGGGCTCTTTGTACAAGGGGCAACGCGGGGGGACGGCTATCGCGGCGAAGATATCAGCCAAAATTTACGTACCATTCCTTCTATTCCTCTGAAGCTAATCGGCGAAGGTTGGCCTCGAATATTGGAAGTGCGTGGCGAGGTTTATATGCCGAAAAAAGGATTTGAGGAATTTAATCGTCGGGCATTAGCGGCTGACGAAAAACCCTTTGTGAACCCACGTAATGCGGCAGCGGGCAGTTTGCGCCAACTGGATCCGAAAATTACGGCGAAGAGACCTTTGGAAATGTGTTGCTACAGCGCCGGGTTGGTTGAAGATGGCGAGTTACCCGACAGACACACACAAGTGTTACAGCAACTTCACCAGTGGGGATTTCGTGTGAATGATCAAATGTCGGTGGTGCGGGGTATTGATGCCTGTATCAATTATTACCGCCAGTTAGGAAATAAACGCGATCAACTTCATTATGAAATAGATGGTATTGTCTTTAAAGTCAATAGTCTCCCTTTACAGCAAGCTCTGGGTTTTGTGTCACGTGCGCCTCGCTGGGCGATCGCCTATAAGTTTCCGGCCCAGGAAGAAATGACGCGTTTGCTAGATGTGGAATTTCAGGTGGGGCGGACCGGCGCGATTACGCCGGTAGCACGATTACAACCAGTTTTTGTGGGTGGTGTCACGGTGAGTAACGCCACTTTACATAATATGGATGAAATCGAGCGTCTTGATGTTCGTGTGGGAGATACGGTCATTGTACGTCGTGCCGGCGACGTCATTCCTCAAGTGGTGAGCGTGGTATTGGCACAGCGTCCAGACGATGCTGAGGTAATTTCTTTCCCCAGCCGTTGTCCTGTGTGTGATTCTGAAATTTTGCGTAATATTGGAGAGGCTGTCGCTCGATGTACGGGTGGACTTTATTGTTCTGCACAGCGTAAACAAGCCATTAAGCATTTTGCCTCGCGCAAAGCGATGGATATTGAAGGCTTGGGGGACAAACTTGTGGATGCTCTGGTTGACGAGGGGTTGGTGGAAACCGTTGCTGATATTTTTAATTTACGCTCTGAGCAGTTAAGTAAACTAGAACGGATGGGCGATAAGTCTGCTGATAATCTTTTAAAAGCGCTGGAGAAAAGTAAAAAAACCAGTCTCAACCGGTTTATCTATGCGCTGGGTATACGGGAAGTGGGAGAGGCAACGGCGCTGAATTTAGCGAATCACTTTGGTAGCTTGGAAAAGGTGCAAACCGCTTCAGAAGAATCGTTATTGTCAGTACCCGATATTGGTCCTATTGTGGCGAAGCATATCAATACTTTTTTTCAGCAGCCCCATAATCTCGATATTATTGCACAGTTACGTACAGCAGGCGTTCACTGGCCTGAAAATGAACCCAGGCCAGTCGCGGAGTTGCCTTTACAAGGGAAAACCTTTGTCCTGACGGGGACGTTAGAGCGGATGACACGGGATCAGGCTAAGGCAGAACTACAGGCATTGGGTGCCAAGGTGAGTGGGAGTGTGTCTGCGAAAACGGATTACTTGGTGGCCGGGACAAATGCTGGCTCGAAGCTGAGTAAAGCGAAATCTTTAGAGTTAGAAATTATTGATGAAGAGGAATTTATTAGGTGCTTGTCTGAGTGGCGGGCTTGATAATCTATTTGATGTCATGACGGACAAAACTCAGCAATCTTGTATTTATTAAGTGAGAAAGTAATAGCCTAATACGTAGGCTTTGCTAGAATTAGCCGCAAGATATTGAAAATAAAAATAACTAGGGCCGTTATGGCAGACCATTCAGACGTTTCCGCGACCGATTACAAGGATAAAATGGAGCATAACCGTTATGGTCGTTCCAGCCATTCGCGACGCAGAACACTAAAAATTATTTTGCTGTCCATGGCGCTGGCCGTCACTGCACTCGTTTTGCTTGTGGTTTCGATCTACAGCATTGTCAAGATTTCTGCATTGAACGAATCTAACCGCAATCTACAAACTGACCTGGAACAGTCCCAAAGGGAATTGGACGGCTTAAAGCCACAGCTGGAAAAGGCCAATCAAGAAATGGCAGAGCTAATAAAAGGACGCTTCCCCAACTTAGAAGAGCTGGTCTTTAATAAGGTATTAAGGGTGAATAACCGTCATGTTAAAAATGTTGTCTTCAACATTATTAAGCAGGCGAATCAGCAACAATATAAGTACCTTCTTGTGGTAGAAAATAATACGCCGGTAAAAATACAACCGGCTTTTCGCGTTCTTCTTTTTGATGAGTATGGCGTTCATGTGGCCACCGATGAAGTGAAAGACATGAACGAACTCAATCCCGGAGAAAGTCGGGATTATGCATCGGATATTGAATTCTTTTTTGATACCACACCGAAACACTTCTATATCGACGACTTTACTGAGAAGTCTGACGGCGGTTGATCGTCTTAATCTTACCTTGATCCAGCCTATTTTTGGGTGCTTAAATTTTGCTCAAAATGCAATCATAGCCTATAACTAACTTAGGCGCTGGTACCAGCTGAAACTTTCTATCAATCAGTTATCCCATACTTTGTTGACCAATTAAAATTTATGGTTGTTGTTTTGATGAAGCGGGGATTGTTGTAATGAAAGGAGTGGCTATAACCTGCCAATAGCGCCAGTTTTATACTGTGAAGGTACCCATATGTTAAATCGAGTTTTATTAGTAGATGATTCTAAGTCGGCGCGTTTTGCTTTGCGTAAATTACTGGAGCGCAATGGCCTGCAGGTTGATGTGGCAGAAAGTGCGGAGCAGGCGTTAGGGTACTTGGATAGTAACCACCCTGACCTAATTTTTATGGATCATTTTATGCCGGGTATGGATGGTTTCGAAGCTGCGAGGGCAATTAAAAATAGACCGGATAAATCTGAAATCCCCATTATTATGTGCACGTCGAAAGAGGGCAATCATTACGCGCAAGAGGCGCGAGACAATGGCGCGATTGATATATTACCAAAACCGGCAACCCCGAGTGCACTGAGTCAGGTTCTGGATAATTTTATGCGCAACAAAGACAAAGACCGCCAAAAACAGGAAGTGAGTAACGAAGATACTTATATTGATGAAGTGGTCAACCAAGATATGTCCGATGACCAGCCAGAGTTAATGGAGCACAGAAAAGTACCCACCTTGGATGATGTGGTCGTGCCGGTCGATATGATACGGCAGGTGGCCACCGAATCCGCAATCGGTGCTGTCGATGAGTTCATGCAAAAGCGTTTGGGGGAATTGCTGGAAGAGAGGTTGCCCCAATTAAGAAGCATGGTGCTTAGTAACTTCGATAAGGTGGCAAAGTCGATGCTTGAGGCGAGTGTTGCGAGTGAAGTAGCCAAAGCGCAACAGCAAATGCAGCCCGTTCCATTGGAAGTGAAACCCGGTCTGACACTGGACGAGGTGGAAGTGCTAATACAGTCTCAATTACAGCAGGGTTACGAGCAGATCCAGCGTGAAATTAATGAACAACTGTCTGAAATTTATTCGAATATCGGCGAGTTGAAATCGCATCAGTATTTGACAAAAGTTGCGCCGGAACTGATGGAAGATATCCTCATGCGGGCAAAGGATGTAGCAACCGAGCAATCCAATGATACGCTCTTACAGGTATCAGACATTGCTCAAAAAACAGCCAGGCAGACGGCGGATGAAACGGCCCAGACGATGACCTTAGAACTGCAAGAACGCCTCGATAGAAAGCTGGCGAAAGGTATTGAAGCCGGGCTTGAAAGCGCGCGTCAGGAAGCGGCTGAATCAGCTTGGGAAAAGATTGAACAGGCCAGCAATCAATTAAAGTCTAAAATAAACAAGCTTTATGTAATGAGCAGCATAGCCTTGGTGGCATCTGTTGCTGCTTTGGGAGGCATTTATTTTCTGGTTGGCTGATCGGTTCTGAACAAAACGCCAATATTATTCTGGTTTTGATTCGCTCGGGCTTAGGCCAAAACGCTTTTTAAAGACCCGCGAAAAGTGCGCTGGACTGGAAAAGCCCAGACTATAAGCGATTTTTTCAATACTGTGCCCTTGGTATGTTGAGTCATTCAGTAATTCCTGAGCTTTTTGCATTCGCTTTTCCAGGATAAGACTATGAATCGAGTGCTCGTCGTCTTCAAATAACTTATGTAAATAACGGGTGGAAATGCCTTGAGACTGGGCGATCTGCGTATTTGTCAGATCGGGATTGTATAGATTATTGTCTATAAATTGGCGCACTCTTCGTTTCACAGAATCCCTTATGACCGATTGACTTACGGCCTCTTTGAGCATCAGTGATGAACTAAAGGACATTGCAATCATATTCACCAGATTCTCGGAGAGTTCCTCTGGTGCCTGTCGTACATGATGAAGCTCTTTTGCCAGTGAAAAGATAAAATTACACAGAATAGCTCCTAATCCACAGGTGCCAGAGATGGGAATGGCTGTATATTTTTCAGGCTCCATCAAATGCCGGCTTAAAACGTCTTTAGGCATTTGCACGATAAACTGGTGGAATCGTTTCTTGAAGGTCAGCGTGTAGGGTCTGCTACTGTCATAAAGTGCAAAATAGCCGGGTTTTAATAGCGCTTCACGACCATCTTGCCTCACTAAGCCCTGTTCAACCAGCTGGAAACTGATAAGGAACTCTTCTTCCGTCGATTTGGCAATCTGTCGTTTGGAACGGCGCACTAATTGAGGATCGGAAATAACCTCTGAAAAGCGCAAGCTTGAGACACCGACGCCGCCACGAATTTGGCCAACAAAGGAACCCTGCTTAACTTTCTCGCAATCCAGTTTTACAAATTCGTCGCATATCATGTCGCGCCAATAGTCAAAACGCTCGTGTTCCGGAATATCGGAAGTGCTTTTTTGATAACCTTCAGGAATTAAAGAAATCATATTTATACCCTGCTGGTCGGCTCCTGGCTTAGCGCTATATACTACTACTTAAGGGAGGTATCTGCATAACTCAATAACCCCGTTTTTGGGTGGCACCCTATGTACTCAAATTCACATTCCAGGCCAGGAACAACTGTCACTTCATGCCATAATCTAAGCTTCATTTCTACGCCAAAGGTTTCAACCATTTTCAGAAAACCGCCAAAAATAGCGAGGTGCGTCGGATGACTTTTGGCCCAGTTTTCAAATGCGAAAATATCGGTGGAATAGCCTAACCCGAAACTTTGTTCAAGTGCGTCCCAAGCATTGTCTTTGGTATCAACAAAGCGAAGAGCATAACAACTTGTTTCAACCGGATTATCTCTGAGAAAATGCATGCCTTTAAGCAGTACCGGATGAAGTTTTTTTAGGTAATAAGCTTTTTCTTCTTTATCGCAGAAAGACCAGTTTTGCCCGGACCGTATAACGCACATTTTTTCTGGCGGTGTAATTAAAACTCTACTGCCACTGTCTGTGATCTGCGCCTTCAGTTGAGTGCCGACGTTAGCAGTAAGCTTTAAATCATCGGTTTTTGAGAGTGCTATTCTGTCGCGCATGCCGCCAGGATACCCATGTTCTCTAATAGGCCCCTCCAAACCATCGGCTGACAGGCTAACGCCATGGGGTTTTTGCGTCGAATGTAAGGTTTCGAAACGATCAAATGGCATCAAAATGATTTCCCGCCAATAACCTACCGTTTCAGTTAAACGTTTTTTGTCGGCCCACCAGTCGGCATTACCCTGACGTAGCCACCATTGTTTGTATTCAGAATGACGCCAATAGCCAATGTAGAGGTGATTGGTGATATCAGCTTGATCAATCGTAATTCCTCGCTCTATCGATTGAGGGGCATGAGCACCGGTAAAAGCGTGCTTTGCCCAACTGTCGAGCAAAGTTGGCGTCTCTGCCTGTATGCCGAAATAGCCTGCGACAAGCGGGTCTTGCGTATTTTTCCAAACAGCTTGCCAGGCAGGGGCTGGCGGCTCCCAGTTTGGAGGCATATTATTTCTGGGCATGATCTACCTCTTCTGTTACCAATAATATGAGCTATTGCTGGTCAAGGCTTTCATTCTCTAAGCTCTCAATATCATGGTCTTGTATATTATCGGGTTTTTCTGTCGTTTGTGGGAAAGAATCTGGCACCAATGTCTCTACCTTTGGTTGTGGGTTCCGGTTCAGGCGTAACCGAGTTACATCTGGTCTAGCATAATGCCCCACAGGATCGGCAAAGGACTTTGCTATGGTGATCGCCCCCAAATCAATTTCGGCAAACAGAATACCTTCTTCGGTTTGGGGTATTTGATTACAAATAGGACTTCCATCCGGCGCGTAAATCTGTGCAAACCCGCCACCCACTTTGATCAATGCCGCCTGCTCATCATTAGCTACCAGCAGATCGTACATTTCCTGAGAAACCATACCGCAGGGCGCTAAAACGAAACATTGCCCCTCTACAGCATAAACCTGT
>JAIPFG010000079.1 GCA_021736745.1 Pseudomonadales bacterium | reverse complement strand
ACACTTGAGACCTGGCAAAAAATACAGGAAGTGAACAGCCAGAGTATCTTCCTCGGTTGTAAACATGCCATTCCGTTGATGCGGGAAGGCGGGGGTGGGTCTATCATCAATCTGTCGTCCATTGCAGCTCTCGTGGCCACGCCTTTTATTGCGGCCTATGGCGCCAGTAAAGCCGCCGTTCGGCAATACACCAAATCCGTTGCTTCACATTGCGCGACGACGGGATCTAAAATTCGCTGTAATAGCGTTCACCCGGGACAAATCAAAACCGCTATGCACGATAACCTGATTACTGAAACGGTGCGCCTGACCGGCATCAGTCAAGAGGAAGCCGAACAGCAATTTCTCTCCCGTATACCCTATGGTGAATATGGCGAACCAGATGATATTGCCTATGCCGTATTGTACTTGGCGTCGGATGAATCCAAGCACGTGACCGGGACGCAGTTGGTGGTGGATGGGGGCATGGAGCTTAATGGTTAAAATGAACCAGTGACCGAGACATTATAGATTTTGGTGATCAATCGGACCGTTAAAGTCCAAACCGGCCATTTTAATGCCGCGTTCAAAGTCAGCCATGTGTTTTTGCATCCACTCTTCGGCGGTTTTTTTATCCCCCTTGCAAATGGCCTCAAACATTCGGGTGTGGCAATCGAGGATGCGTCCGCCCGGATGCATGCGCTCGATTACAGCTTTAAAGGCAGGGTAAAAGAGTTGGTTCAGTGGTTCTCTCGCCATTAAAAGGGCATTGTTATGTGCCGCTTGGGCAATCAGGTTGTGGAATTCGATCTCTGCCTCAAGCAGTTCTTTGGTATCTGATTTTGCAGCCCCTGTTCGTTCAAGATTAGCGGCGAGTTTTTCTTTGAGTTCTGTCGTCATGCTGTCACAGGCCAACCCAGCCGCTAGCGGTTCCAGTCCATTGGCTATTTGCCATAATTCTTTAAAGGTCACTTCATGCATCAGCATCGCTGTGCTGAGTGAATTGCTGGCGGATTCTTTGCTGGGTAGACACACCACGAGGCGTTTACGGTCGGCACGCCCAATCAGGCCGCCATATTCGAGTAATCGTATGGCTTCTCTAATGGTGGTGCGTGTGACCCCAAATTGCTCAGCCAAATCCATTTCCGTAGGAAGCAACTCACCGGCTTTTAATTCACCGTTGAGGATAGCGCTGCGGATTTTCTGGCTGACTGCCTGGTAAGCTGGTGCCCGATTGAGTTTCTGGAATTTACCGCCAGTTAGGGTGTCGGTCATATTATTTATAGCCGTTTCTGGAAAATTGAATACCTGTTATCTTAGTTCAATCGTTCGGCAATTGGAATGTTATCGTATTGACACATTGTCAGACAATATGTCAATATTCATGTGCGTTAACTTGGCTTTAACCTGTTAGATAGCCTTATAAACGATTATTTTTTGGGTAAAAATAAAAGCCATTGTGTCTAATCGCAATGACAAGAGGACGAGGTATGCCAAAGCATAAAACGAATGTCTTTCTTGAGGATAAAAAGCCGCAGGGAATCCCCTTTCGGTTTATTACGGCGGCCAGCTTATTTGACGGTCACGATGCCTCGATTAATATCATGCGGCGTATTTTGCAAGCAGCGGGGGTTGAGGTGATCCATCTCGGCCACAACCGCTCGGTGGCTGAGGTTGTGCAGTCGGCTCTACAGGAAGATGTACAGGGTATCGCCATTAGCTCGTACCAGGGAGGACATGTTGAATACTTTAAGTACATGATAGACCTGTTAAAGGAGAATGATGCAAAGCATATTCAGGTCTTTGGTGGCGGTGGCGGTGTTATTGTGCCGGAAGAAATCAGAGAATTGGAAAGTTACGGCGTGTGTCGTATCTATTCGCCACAGGACGGTCAGCAATTAGGCTTGCGCGGAATGATTGATGACATGCTGTCGCGCTGTAGCCTTGGTAGTAGTGAGAAATTTGCTTTCTCCTTTGATACGCTTGAACAGGGAGACCGGAACTTACTAGCTCAAACCATCACCGCCATAGAACGTGGTGAGCTCAAAGAAACAGAGCAAAAATTACTTGCCGAAAAGGTGGCTAATAAACAGGTGCCGGTACTGGGTATCACCGGAACGGGGGGTGCGGGTAAATCATCATTAACTGATGAATTAATCCGTCGTTTTCGATTGGATACAGCCGATGATATTAAAATCGCTGTGTTGGCAATCGATCCGACACGCCGTAAAACAGGCGGCGCCTTACTGGGTGATCGTATTCGAATGAATGCGATTTATCATCCTAATCTCTATATGCGGTCGATCGGCACGCGCTCTTCTTCCGGGGAAATTCCTCAATCACTCGTCCACGTTATCAATGCCACTAAGCTGGCGGGGTTCGATTTGATTGTCGTAGAAACCCCCGGTATTGGTCAGGGCGATGCCGGTATTGTTCCCTTTGTCGATGTGCCTATGTATGTCATGACGCCGGAATTTGGTGCACAAAGCCAACTGGAAAAAATTGATATGCTGGATTTTGCTGAACTGGTGGTGATTAATAAGTTCGATCGCAAAGGCAGTGACGATGCCTATCGTGATGTGTCGAAACAAGTACAGCGTAACCGTGAAGCATTTGAGCAAACTCCGGATGAGATGCCGGTATTTGGTACCATTGCCGCACATTTTAATGATGATGGGGTGACCGCCGCGTATCAGTCTTTGTTGTTGGCGTTACGTAAAAAGGGATTGCGCGACTTTGAAAGTCGATTGCCCCCGGTGACCGTAAAAACATCTTCCGAAAAATCAGCCATTGTACCGGTGCATCGGCAGCGCTATCTCGCCGAAATTGCTGAAACAGTGCGTGGCTATCACCGTTCCGTCCTGAAACAGGTGAAGCTGGCACGGGAGCGGCAACAGCTGGTGGAATCGAGACGGATGTTACAGGAATCAGGAGAGCAGCAGGCGGGCAGTCTTGATGCGCTGATTCAAATGCGTGAAGAGGCAATGGATTCACGTGCACGGAAGCTCATTGATAGCTGGCCTGCCACGAAAAAAGATTACCGCGCCAAAGAATATGTAGAGAAAATCGGCGGCAAGGAAATCTGTTTTCAGCTCACCCGGACCAGTTTGTCGGGCAATAAAATTGCACGGGTAGCCGTGCCTGATTTTGAGGATCACGGGGAATTGTTAAAATGGTTGTTGCTGGAAAACCTACCCGGGCGTTTTCCCTATACTGCCGGTGTTTTTTCCTTCAAACGCGAAGGTGAAGATCCCGCCCGTATGTTCGCCGGTGAAGGCGACGCTTTTCGCACCAATCGCCGTTTTAAAAAATTATCTGTGCACTCACAGGCAAAGCGCTTATCCACGGCCTTTGATTCGGTGACGTTGTATGGTTGTGACCCTGATAAACGGCCAGAT
Organism: Pseudomonadales bacterium; assembly: GCA_021736745.1. Lineage (GTDB taxonomy): Bacteria > Pseudomonadota > Gammaproteobacteria > Pseudomonadales > IMCC2047 > JAJFKB01. The sequence goes on along the minus strand of JAIPFG010000079.1, from coordinate 7,428 downwards.
ATTTATGGCAAAGTCGGTAATGCCGGAGTGTCCATAGCGACCCTGGATGACATGAAGGCGCTATACGACGGTTTTGATCTGTGCGATCCGAAAACCTCTGTCTCCATGACCATCAATGGGCCGGCGCCCACGCTATTGGCAATGTTCCTGAATACGGCAATCGATCAGCAAATAGGAAGATTCAAACAAGATCATCAGCGTGATCCCGATCCGTCAGAATTATCACTGATCAAGACAACAACGCTGGAGCAAGTTCGAGGCACAGTACAGGCAGATATCCTGAAGGAAGATCAAGGTCAAAATACCTGTATTTTTTCGACGGAATTCAGCCTGCGCATGATGGGCGATATCCAGCAGTATTTTGTCGATCACCGGGTTAATAATTTCTATTCGGTGTCCATCTCCGGTTACCATATTGCCGAGGCGGGGGCGAATCCGATCACGCAATTGGCGCTGACGTTGGCTAACGGTTTTACCTATGTGGAAACCTATCTGGCGCGCGGTATGTCGATTGATGACTTTGCCGGAAATTTATCCTTCTTTTTCTCCAATGGTATGGACCCGGAATATACCGTCATGGGTCGGGTGGCACGCCGTATTTGGTCTGTCGCGATGCGTTTCAAATATGGCGCAAACAGCCGTAGCCAGCGTCTCAAATATCATATTCAAACCTCCGGCCGGTCGTTGCACGCCCAGGAAATGGATTTTAACGATATCCGCACGACCTTGCAGGCATTGATCGCCATTTATGATAACTGTAACAGTCTGCATACCAATGCCTACGATGAAGCCATTACAACGCCGACCGAAGAGTCCGTACGACGGGCCATGGCGATTCAACTGATCATCAACAAGGAATGGGGGTTGGCGAAGAATGAAAATCCCAATCAAGGCGCCTTTATTGTGAACGAATTGACCAATCTGGTGGAAGAGGCGGTGTTACTTGAATTTGAGAAGATTTCCGAGCGTGGTGGCGTGCTGGGCGCGATGGAAACTGGCTATCAACGAGGTAAGATCCAAGAAGAGTCCATGTATTATGAACATAAAAAACACGATGGGAGTTTACCGATTATCGGGGTGAATACCTTTTTGGGAAAACCGCAACCCGAAAGTGTTTGCATTGAGCTGGCACGTTCTACAGAAGATGAAAAAGAAAGCCAGATCAAACGCTTAGAGGAGTTTCATCAATCCCATCAAAAGGAGTCGGAGCAAGCGCTCTCAAGTCTCAAACAGCTGCTGATGAATGACGGGAACGGGTTTGAAGGGCTGATGGAGGCAGTAAGACATTGTTCTTTGGGGCAGATTACTGACTTGTTGTTTGAGGTGGGCGGGCAATATCGGCGTAATATGTAGTGGCTAATGTCGTTGTTTCGACCAGCCATCGCTTTAATTGGGAATGGATCTAAACCTTGACAAGATTAGGAACAAAATATGAAAGATGAATCAATCGTAATTGTGAGTGGTGCTCGCACGCCTATTGGTAATTTTCAGGGAGTTTTCTCTGCCACGAGTGCTCCTGAACTGGGTGCTGTCGCCGTTAAAGAGGCCTTGGTGAGAGCAGGGCTTAACACCCATCAGATCGAAGAATTAGTCTTCGGTTGTGTGCTTCCCGCCGGATTGGCGCAAGCGCCCGCCAGGCAAGTAGCCCTGGGGGCAGGTTTGGATGTCAGTACTCAATGCACCACAGTGAATAAAATGTGCGGGTCGGGGATGAAGGCGGTAATGTTGGCGCATGACCAAATTAAAGCGGGCAGTTGTAAGACAGCCATTGCAGGCGGCATGGAAAATATGACCTTGGCGCCTTACCTGATACCCAAGGCGCGTGGCGGCTTACGCCTTGGCCATGGAGAACTGAAAGACCACCTGTTCTATGATGGTCTGGAAGATGCCTATACGGGGCGGTTGATGGGCAGCTTTGCACAGGAGATTGCGGACAAAAAGGGTTTAACCCGAGAACAGATGGACGACTATTCCGTTGCCTCGTTACAACGGGCTCAGGAGGCGATAAACAAAGGATACTTCTGTGATGAAATTGCAGCGGTAAGGGTAACCTCTCGAAAGGGTGAAACTGTGGTGATAGAGGATGAGTTGCCGCGTGTGGCAAACCTTGAAAAGATCCCTCTACTGAAACCTGCGTTTAAAAAAGATGGCACCATTACACCGGCAAACTCCAGTGCTATCTCAGATGGAGCTGCTGCGTTGCTGCTTACTACGGAGACAAATGCTTTAGCCCTTGGGTTAAAACCGCTGGCAAGAATTATTGCACATACTTCACATGCTCAAGCTCCGAGCGAATTTTCTCTCGCGCCGGTTGGCGCTATCCGGAAAGTTTTGGATAAGTCGGGTTGGGATGCTCAGGAGGTAGATCTCTACGAAATTAATGAAGCCTTCGCCATGGTTGCTATGCTGGCAATGCGTGAATTAGGGCTGGATCATAATAAAGTTAATATTCAAGGTGGTGCCTGTGCGCTAGGGCATCCGGTCGGTGCTTCCGGTGCCCGTATTATTGTGACACTGCTGTACGCGCTCAGGCGTCTGCATAAACGAAAAGGCGTGGCGAGCTTGTGTATTGGTGGTGGTGAAGCAACGGCCATGGCGATAGAGATGCTCTGATGGATCTCAATTTAACAGAAGAGCAACGCCTGATTCAGGAAATGGCGCGTCGGTTTGCGGAAACGGAACTGGCGCCTGTTGCTGAACGTATTGATCAGAGCGGTGACAGAAGCGTTTTTTTAAAAAATCTGAAGGATCTGGCGTCTTTAGGATTCATGGGACTGAATATTCGCACGGAATACGGCGGCGCTGAAACCGGTACGATAGCATTCAGTCTGGCGATTACCGAAATTGCCAAAGCCTGTGCCTCAACGGCCGTGACGATGTCAGTGAATAATATGGTGGCTGAAGTTATACAGGCTATCGCCAGTGAAGAACAGAAACAAAATTATCTGCCAAAGATTTGTAATGGTGAATTTTCGGCGGCGGCTTTTTGTCTATCTGAATCGGGAGCAGGTTCTGATCCCGCGGGAATGAAAACCCAAGCGGTAAAGGAGGGGAGCAGTTGGGTCTTGAATGGAACCAAAATGTGGATCACCAGTGCTGAATATGCCGGTCTGTTTGTAGTTTGGGCGGTGACCGATCCTGGGCAGCCGAAAGGGAAAGGCATTTCCTGTTTTTTAGTCGAGGCCGATACGCCAGGCCTAACGATTGGCAAGGCTGAATCCAAAATGGGGCAGCGCGGATCGGCCACTAACAGCGTGATATTTGAGCAATGTCGAATACCGGATACCGCATTGATGGGTAAACTGAACGATGGCTATCGGATTGCAATCAATGAACTTGCCGGGGGCCGTATTGGCATCGGCTCACTGGCCTTGGGTGTCGCATTGGCGGCAATGAATTATAGTCGAGTCTATATTGCAGAACGACAACAGTTTGGTAAGACCATCAGTGAATTTCAGGGCATTCAGTGGATGCTGGCCGACGCTTATACGGAATTGCAAGCCGCCAGACTATTGTTAATGAATGCTGCGTTTGCCAAGCAGGAAGGCAAGCCTTTCATGAAACAGGCCGCCATGGCAAAAGTGTATGCCACGGAAGCTGCCAACCGCGCCTGCTACACCGCTTTACAACTCATGGGGGGGGTCGGGTATACAAGGGAGTGTCCGTTGGAGCGTTATGCCCGCGATGCAAGGGTTACGACCATTTATGAGGGCACCAGTGAAATACAACGGGTAATTATTGCGCGGGAACTGCTGCGAGAGTTGTAGGTTTTTTTGCTTAACTCAAAGATTTTTTAAAAAATATTCGAGGTACATCATGCAAATCAAAGATAAGGTAGCAATTGTCACCGGAGGTGCTTCGGGCTTGGGCCGGGCAACGGCGCAAGCATTGGTTGAGGCAGGGCTTAAGGTTGCGATATTTGACTTAAATAATGACGAGGGTGAAAAATTTGTTGCTGAGTACGGTAAGGATAACGTGCTCTATGCGGCAGTCAATGTTACCAGCGCCGAATCAGTGCAGGGAGGCATTGATCAGACGTTAGCGCAATTTGGTGCGATTCATCTGGGCATTAATTGCGCGGGTATTGCCCCGGCAAAAAAAATTCTGGATCGTGAAGGGCACGCCATGCCTCTGGAAGATTTCAGTAAAGTGATAGAGGTGAACCTGATTGGCAGTTTTAATCTCGCCAGGCTGACGGCACAACAGTTTGCCAAAAATGAACCGATGGGAGAAGCACAGGAACGCGGAGTTATTATCAATACGGCTTCGGTTGCGGCCTATGAGGGGCAGATCGGACAATGCGCCTATGCAGCCAGTAAGGCTGGTATTGTTGGCCTGTGTTTGCCAATGGCACGGGATCTTGCACCCCTCGGTATTCGGGTTAACACGATTGCTCCTGGCATCATGGGCACCCCTATGTTGCTTGCCATGCCGGAAAATGTTCAGCAGAGTTTGGTGGCGAATGTGCAGTTTCCAAAACGCCTGGGTTTACCCAGTGAGTTTGCCAGGCTAGTGATTCATATTGCAGAAAATGCTTATTTAAATGGCGAAACCATTCGGTTGGATGGCGCGCTCCGGATGCAACCGAGATAACGATGATGTCCGATGTCGTTGAGTATTAGCTTACTTTTGTAAAGAGCTCAACCAGCCAGGGTTTCTTCAGACAAAGCAGGGGGTTGCCTTGTTGCGGATTGGTTGAGTGGCTATAATTTCTCTCATTGTCTGGGAATCCCATGCTGCTTCTACTTTTACTGCTCACACTAACCTTTCCACACGCTTTGTGTGCTCAAACTCAATTTGACTTGGAATACCTAGTCGAATTGCAACCGGAGCGGGATCAAGCCGTTGTCACGTTACAACTTGGCAAAGGTGCTGAGCTTATTTCAAGCTTACGTTTTCGTATCAAACCTGATGTGCACTCTTTTATTAAAGCTGAGGGCAACATCACTCGGCTTGAAAATGCCATAGTCTGGAATCCGCCTAAAAAAGGCGGCGCAATTGTTTTCACAAGCAAGATAACACATGATCGCGGCCAGGGTGCTTACGATGCCATGATGACCAAAAGCTGGGCAATTTTTCGCGGTGATGACCTTGTTCCAACAGTGAGGATGCGAGCCAAGAAAGGTGCTAATGCCCGTGCGACGCTTCGCTTTATATTACCATCTAATTGGAAGAGGACGGAAACCGGTTGGCCATTGCTTTCCGATGGCCGTTATGAAATCGATAATCCTAATCGCCTGTTTGATCGCCCAGTGGGCTGGATGATCGCGGGTGACTTTGGATCTCGCCGTGAGTACTTCGGCGGAACGGAAATCGTGGTTGCTGCACCGAAAGAGCAGCACTTACATAGAATGGAAGTATTAACTTTTTTAGGTTGGGTATGGCCTGAAATAACACAAGCCTTTGAAAAGAAACCAGAAAAGATTCTGATGGTGGGTGCGGAGGACCCCATGTGGCGAGGTGGTCTATCTGGCCCCAATTCATTGTTTTTACATGCGGATAGGCCCTTGGTTAGCGAAAATGGTACCAGTGCTCTATTGCACGAACTGGTGCATAGTATCACCCGCATTCGCGGTGCGAAAAACGATGACTGGATCGCTGAAGGCTTAGCGGAATATTACTCTGTTGAATTGATTTACCGGTCAGGAGGTATAACCACCGAACGCTATCAACGCATTCGGGAATGGTTGGAACGCTGGTCAGCTGAGGTAAAACAGCTACGTGTGCCACGATCAAGCGGTAAAATTACGGCTGCAGCCGTCTTGCTGTTGCAAGACCTGGATGAAGAAATTAAACGGGTCACTCATCAGGATAAAAACCTTGATGATGTGCTGAGACTGCTGACCCAGAAACGGCGCGTTTCATTGGATGATCTGAGGGCAGCTGTTCAGGAAGTTATGGGCAAGCGGTCTGTGGCCCTGCAATCGGTGTTGCTGGGAATATAGACAGAGCTAGGTTTCTGCTTTTAGGATAACTCGGTATCTTCCGTTTCATGCAGGGATGAAAATTCGTTTCAATCTATATTGTTTTTGGCACATAATTTAAGTGGTTATGGCGCAATCGATGATTTTTAAACAACTGTTTGATTCTGCCTCCTCGACTTATTCATATCTCCTGGCGGATGCTGAATCTCGCCAAGCGCTTTTTATTGATCCGGTATATGAACAACATGAGCGTGATCTGGCACTGGTTCGTGAACTCGACTTGAATCTTTTAGCTTCCTTGGAAACCCACTGTCATGCTGATCATGTCACGGGTGCCTGGCTCTTGCAGCATGCCACGGGTTGTCAAATAGCGGCATCAGAGCATACGGGAATAACCACTCTGGATCGTTGTTTGGTTGAGGGTGATCTGGTGACATTCGGGGGTTCTGCGTTGCAGGTGATCGAGACTCCGGGCCATACAGATGGCTGTATCAGCTTGTTACTGAATGATCAGTCGATGGTGTTTACCGGAGATTGCCTTTTGATTCGAGGTTGTGGGCGTACTGATTTCCAACAGGGCTCGGCGCTTACATTATTTTATTCCATTCATGATAGATTATTTGCTTTACCGGATAGATGCCTTGTTTATCCCGCGCACGACTATGCCGGGCGAACGGCCAGTACGATTGGAGAAGAAAAAGCACTAAATCCGCGTATCGGCGGGAAGGCGAATAAAGTGGATTTTGTGGGTTATATGGAGAACATGCGGTTACCGCATCCTAAAAAAATAGAGATTGCGTTGACGGCGAATATAAATGCCGGACGACCACAAGACGATCAACTGCCAAAACAACCGGAGTGGGCGCCAGTAGTGACTACCTATAGCGGCGTATTGGAAATTTCACCGCAATGGGTGGCGATGCATCGGGGAGAAGTCCACATCCTGGATGTACGTACCAAAGTGGAAACGGAAGAGGAGAGTGCACGTATTCAGGGAGCGCAGATGATTCCAATCAATGAGTTGCGCGAGCGTGTTAATGAAGTGCCACAGGATTTGCCCGTCATGACGCTATGTCGATCTGGCAAAAGATCCGTTTTAGCCTTTACTATTTTACGTGATGCCGGTTGGCAAAAAGTAGCGAATATTAGTGGGGGTTTGTTACGTTGGAACGAGGAGGGCCTTCCGCTCCACTAACCCCTCCCAAGTTTAGCAATCGACTACGATAGCCTGTGGTCGATGGTCTTCGGGGGAATGTAAAACGGGAGCTCGATTTGGGCAGACCGACTTCGTCATTCAGGTATTTTTTACTCCATTCAATGCCATATTCCGCTTCGCAACGATTCCTGCTTTTGTTCTTGTTTCGTTGATGACCAACTGCCCTTTGGTGCTAAAGGCGATACCTGCCGCATTGGCTTCATCGGTATCGATATGCATTTCCGTGACATAGGAATCCTTAACGCGAATCAGAGTATTGGAAAAAGAAACACCCCGCTCACCATTACC
>JAIPFG010000078.1 GCA_021736745.1 Pseudomonadales bacterium | reverse complement strand
TATGTTAATAACAACATTTTCAACTAAAAAGGTAATAGGGCCAAGCTGATGAAACCCACCGCAGCACAATTGAACCGCATTGATCGACATATTCTTCGTATACTGCAACAGGAGGGAAGGACAACCTATGCCGAGCTTGCCCGCAAAGTCGGCCTGACCACAACACCCTGTATTGAAAGGGTAAAACGCTTGGAACGAGAAGGTTATATCAAAGGTTACACGGCTATCCTCACGCCAGAGTATTTGGATGCAGGACTCATTGTCTTTGTTCAGATTCGATTGGCACGCACTTCTCCAGAAACCTTTGAAGACTTTAAGCGAGCCGTCATTAACCTGCCGGAAGTTCAGGAGTGCTATTTGGTATCCGGCAATTTTGACTACCTGTTAAAAGCCCGTGTCGCTAATATGAGCGCCTACCGAGAATTTCTCGGCGAAACGCTATTGACCGTTCCAGGGGTTAATGAATCTACCAGTATTGTAGTGATGGAAGCCGTCAAAGAAACACTGACTATTCCGATCCCTTACAAATAACCTGAAAGACAGATCGCATGATTTACGACTACATTATTATCGGCGGCGGTATTATTGGACTCTCTACGGCATGGCAACTGCAACAGCAGCAACCCCGTTCCTCCATTCTGCTTCTAGAGAAAGAATCGGATTTTGCCTTACATCAAACCGGCCGGAATAGTGGTGTTATGCATGCGGGTGTCTACTATGCTCCCGGCAGCTTAAAAGCGCATTTTTGCCGAGAAGGCGTGACCGCCACTCAGGATTTTTGTCGGCGCCACCGGATTCCCTACCAACAATGCGGAAAACTCCTCGTAGCCACAAACAGCCTGGAAGAGGAGCGTATGGTCGCTCTGCTGGCGCGCTGCAAACAAAACCGAATCGATGCCGTGCCATTGACACAAAAACAGCTCAAGAAGAGGGAACCCAATATTAGTGGGGTCGGCGCTATTTATGTCAAAGCAACCAGTATCGTTGATTATCAACGTGTGGCCCAAACTATGGCGAACGAATTTCGCTCAATGGGGGGGCACTATTTGTTGAAGCATGAGGTGATTGGTTTATCCGAAGAAAAAGAGCAGGTAGTCGTCAATACCAATCATGGCATTTACCATGGTCGTTTTTTAATCGCTTGTGCCGGCTTGATGGCCGACCGTATTGCGCGCATGCTCGATCTCCCGATTGATTTCCAAATCATCCCATTCCGAGGGGAATATTATCAACTCTCTGCGCGCCTCAATAACCTAACCCAACATCTTATTTATCCCATTCCTGATCCCAACTTACCTTTCCTCGGTGTCCACCTAACCCGCATGATCGATGGCTCCATTACCGTTGGCCCAAACGCTTTGCTTGGCTGGAAACGTGAAGGCTATGGCCAATATAATCTTGACCTAAAAGATAGCTGGGAAATGCTACGTTTCCCGGGATTTTGGGCTAACCTGAAAAAGTAGCTCAAGCCAGGTTTAATAGAACTAAAGAACGCCTGGTTCAAATCGGGTTATCTGAAACAGATACAAAAATACTGTCCGCAAATTGGGATCGCCGATCTGCAACCCTTCCCAACCGGAATTCGCGCACAGGCTGTCTTAAGCGATGGCTCTATGGTCCATGACTTTCTATTTGCCGAGTCGAGGCGGTCTCTGCACGTCTGCAACGCGCCTTCTCCTGCAGCAACTTCCGCGATACCTATCGGCAAGCATATCTGTGAGAAAGTCATGTTGAAGAAAGAGGGTGTCAGCACTGAACCATAAATCGCTCTATTTATCATTACCCCGGACATGAATAATGCCCGTCATTTCAGGGTGGGGGCCACAGCGATAGGGAAAGCTTCCTGGTAAATCGAACCTGCGTTCAAACACCTCTTCGGGCCAAAAATACTCGCCATCTTTCTCACCAAGCGCTTCAAAAAATACGCTGTGGTATTGGCGTTTCTCCTTATTTACCCAGCGTACCGTATCACCCTGATTGATCGTCAACTCTTGAGGGATATACTGTTTTTTAAAAATCTCTATTTCAACTGTGTCAGCTTGAGCCACGCTAGTAAGCACCAGCATGGCCAATAAGCTGAAATGAGGTATTTTTAGTAGCGAAGGGAAAGGGTGCCTCATCATGATATACCTGTATTTGTTAACAGCCACACCCCAAAATTCTACCTTTTTACTGCGTTGATTTCGACATCACCACTATCAAAGCCCAACTTATACCCCAATGAAACATGGTGATACCGTGCATTCGCGTAATCATCATGTATCGCAAAACCAAAATTGTAGACCTGACCCAGAACTAAATTTATATCATCCGGCTTATCCGACTTCAATGGACGCTTGACTTCGACTACCCACTGGCCATTCTGATTAATTGCGTTAAATTCGCCGATAGAGTTTTTATGCATCACTCGATCCGCCAGGATGGCACCATCTTCCACTATGCCTTCTCCGGCTTTATAGCGAATGATGTCCATGTACCGTCCAGCACTGTATTCCGCCGTGATTTCATCATCAGTTTTACGCTGATCCCAACCACCTAAAGGTTTGTCATTTCGACCACGAATTTCAATGTCAGTGCGGCTTTCCGTGAGATATTTGGTCACGTCCTGCCCTTGCGGCGCATAAGGCATCGTATTGAGGTCAGCATGGCAGGTGCCCCAACAACCCGCTCGATCAGCGTACTCTACTTCATCGGTAGCCAACATTACGGCTAGCTTCATGGCATTTTTGCTATCCATTTTGCCACCAGCAACGAAGGGTACCGGCGTATGTTCAGTATCCGCCCATTGGAATCGCAAATAGAGATTCTCCGTATCATGCATCGCTTGCACTGCCACGGGGATACTGCCTCGCTTGCCCGGTATTATCTGAGACTCAAGTTTTTCACCAGAGACTATTTTCTGCCCTATGTCCGCCGTTTCTTCGTCATGACAATCAACACAACGATCGCCCTTTTTGAAAGAGCGAGCACCACCGTGCTTACGTCCTAACACCCATTCCATCGAGGCCTCGCCCGGATAAAATAAGGTAACATTGCGCACCGGGGCAGTACTCCAGTCAAACGATGAGGCAACTGGGGCTGCGCCAGCGGTATCTGCCACAACCGAAGTCGCTAGAGCTATTGCCACTTCTTCAGCAGAGTTTGTGGCAGCGGGCTGCACATTTGCTTCTTTAGCGGCCGCTTGCTCCTCTATAAACTTAACCCACTGCGGTGGTAGCGGAATGGCACGCTCAGGCTTCGGTACTGTTAATTTGTCTAGCTCTTCATCAGTCAATTGATCATGAACCGCTTTATGCGCAATACCTTTATGGCAGTCGATACAGGTATTGCCCGCTTGCATAGCATTCATATGCTGTTTCCGCGCCCTCGGTTTCTGAGTTTCGGGGGTCATCGTTGAATAATCATGGCAATTACGACACTCTCGAGAATCTGTGTCTTTCATGTTATGCCAAACATTTTTCGCCAGTTTCAGGCGTTTCCCATCAAATTTTTCCGGGGTATTAATACTGCCTAAGACTTTATGCAACAACTCGTTCGACGCTTTGATTTTACGTACAAATTTATACACCCATGGATCAGGCACATGGCAATCCGAGCAGGTCGCACGCACACCGCTACGGTTCGTATAGTGAATTGTTTTCTTATACTCTTGAAAGACATTTTCTTCCATCTCATGGCAGCTAATGCAGAACCCCAGCGTATTCGTCGCCTCCATTGCCGTGTTAAAACCGCCCCAGAAGATAATACCTGCCAGCATAAATATCAGGGCTGTACCAATGGTCGTGCCTAATATTAATTTATTGGAAAATAGGCTTTTTAGCTTGTTCGTTATTCCCATCGCAGGGACTCCCCAGGAAAGAAGAAAATAATAAGTTCATTGTCGGGTTAAAAATGGCGAGATGGGTGTCCCATCTCGCCATTTAACGGCTACCTCGACATAGCTTAGGTTACATGATTGATCCGGTTATGGACGTTGAACTTGCCTGTTGGTGTAGTCAAACCTTTGATGCGTTTTTTCTCTTTAAGAGTTTTAGCATCATAGACTACGATTTCACCAGTAGGGTTACTGGCATCTTTACGGTTCCAAACAGAAACCCAAACCTCAGTACCGTCTTGGTTGAATTCCATATGAACTGCCGCTTTACCTTCCTCCTGAGTCACTCGAATTGTTTTCACAATCTTGCGTGTTTTCTTATCGAAAACCTGCACACTTTGCTGTACTTCAGGTTCAGGATGCTTGGTTTGATCCGCCCATACATATTGTGAAGTTGGATGGGTACGGATAAACACACCAGCGCCATCAGTTTCAACTTCGTAACAGAGCTTCCAAGCTTGGTCTTTATGGTTGATCGGATCATTACCCCAAACGGAGACAAGGCCAACACCCAGGTGGGTAGTACCCGCTACAGGTCCACACTTAGGATCATTCCAGTTAGCACCAGGGCCAGGGTGTGGCTTAGCATCGGTATCAATCATCGCTTCTAGCTTACGCTCTTTGGTATCTACCACTACCATTTTGTCAGACGCGTTTGCCGCAATTTGGAAGTAACGCCCAGTTGGATCAAAGAAGCCGTCGTGCAGGAACTTGGCGGAATTAATCTGCTCGATACGCAGGTTATCCAAATCGCTGTAATCGACCTGCCACATTTGGCCCAATTCCTTAACTGCAACCAGGAAGGTTGGCTCATTCGGCGTAGTGTAGATTGCCGCTACCCGCGCTTCGTTGACATAATTGCCATCAACATCAATACCGCGAGTAGAAACAACTTTCAAAGGCTCCATGGTTTTAGCGTCCAAAATCACGAAGTGAGGCGGCCAGTAACCACCACCAATGACGTATTTACCGTCGCCAGATACCGCTACGTCGCGTGCATCATAGGCCATTTGTGTTTCAGCCACCAGCATGCTGCCGGGCTTTTGCCACAAATCGATTTTGGTCATTTTGCCATCACGGCCCTGGGTATACCAGAAACGCCCCACCACATCCTTCTCAGGATGTTGTGTGTTGTGATGCTCGGTTCCCTTGATCACGTGAACCGCATAACCAGTATCAATATGATCAACCACTTCATAGGTATCGCCATCGACGATCGCAACCTTACCGGCATCGCGCTCAATCACGACAAAGAAATTTTCCCAGTTGCGGCCATGCAAGGGTTTCGCCGGATAGTCTTTAGGTTCCGTGTAAACCTTATGACGTTCTTTCATCAAGGCCAGCGGCATTTCCGGCGGAACTGGCGGCTCGAACTGAATATATTTAGCCAGCAGGTCAATCTCCGCCTTGCTAAAGATATCATCGAAGTTATTCATACCACCTTCAGTACCCAGCTCAATAATGCGGCTGAGACGCTGCGTGCCTTTTTCCAATGTCACTTCAGGCAATAGACTTTTACCAGTTGCTCCTTTGCGCAAAACACCATGACATCCCGCACAACGCTGGAAGTACATTGACTTTGCTTTTTCAAATTCTTCGGGAGTTAGCGTAGGTGCCGTATTCGCTGCCGCCTGAACAGCACTCCCCACACCTAAGCCGAGCGTCAGCGCTACGGCTGACAGGGCTAGTTTAGAGCGTTTCATGATGATCTCCTTTGGTTTAGTAGAAATCGGCTTTCACTACTTCTTTTTACCCCAGGTAAATTAAGTAAAAGCCTGTTCTTCTTAATTATCTTCGCTCATTTCAGCGTCAAATAACTGTTTGCAACTATAGTAATTAGTGCGAGGAGCAAATTGATCGAGATCAAGAGTTGTTGGCGGAAAACTTCCACTTAAATGGCCAGATACCACTTAAGAGGTAAGTAATAAAAACCTATTTTTATATTTAAAAACAGATAGTTATAGAATTACCACCAAAATACCCTAAGCCATAGAGGCACCACAGGTTATTGGGGGTATTCTATAGTTTCAGTAGCCGGTAAAGACCAAAAAAGAGACAGTCGGAGAATTTTTTTACCTATTTTTTGTTCAGTAATGCAGGCAAGCTACATTTTGTCCATAACATCAATGCCTAAAAGATCTAAACCGGTTCTCAATGTTCGTGCCGCTAGCTGACACAAGCGCAGCCTTCCTGTTCGTATTTCAGGTGAAATATCTTGTTTCAAAATCGGACAATTCTCATAGAAGCTCATTGTTAAACTGGCTAATTCGTAAAGATAGCTACAGAGTTGGTGAGGAGTGCATTCCGCTGCAACCTGTTCAATTGTTTCTGAAAACCGGAGCAGCTTGAGCGCCAGATTGATCTCATGCTCTTCGTTAAGGGTAATTCTTCCCGGTGGAAGCTCTCCGTTAATTCCCGCCTTGCGGAAGATGCTTTGAATCCGCGTATAAGCATATTGCAGATAGGGAGCGGTATTGCCTTCGAAGCTAAGCATACTATCCCAATTAAACATATAATCACTGGTACGGTGTTTCGATAAATCAGCATATTTTACCGCACCGATACCCACCTTTTTTGCAATTTCCTGCCTTTCTTCGGGGCTTAATCCCTGATTTTTCTCAACCACAAGACGATCCGCCCGCTGAACCGCTTCATCCAGTAATTCAGCTAACTTAACAGTACCTCCAGTACGTGTTTTAAAGGGCTTACCGTCCTCTCCCATCATGGTGCCAAAAGCCAGATGTTCCAGCGATACTTCATCACGAACCCAGCCCGCTTTACGGGCCACCGTAAACACTTGCTGTAAATGAAGCGATTGCCTTGCATCGACAAAATAAAGAACCCGATCTGCTTTTAAAGTCTCGTTGCGATAACGCAAGGCAGCCAAATCGGATGTCGCATAAAGGTAACCTCCATCAGACTTTTGTACGATCACCGGAGAAGGTTTCCCTTCCTTGTCAGCAAACTCATCAAGGAACACCACCTCCGCGCCTTGATCCGTTATCGCCAAACCCTGTTTTCTTAACTCTGCCACCAACTTCGGCAAGTCATTGTTATAGGCGCTTTCTGGCATAATATGCGCATGCAGCAACGTCACTTTCAATTTGTCATAAATGGCTTCACTATGCTTGATCGAAATATCAATAAATTTCTGCCAAAGCCTCAAGCAATGCGTATCGCCAGCCTGAAGCTTTACCACATACTCCCGGGCACGCGAAGCAAATTCAGGATCATCATCAAATCGAACTTTCGCCTCCCGATAGAATGCCTCCAGATCATCAAGCGCCACTTCCGCCAAGGCCTGTTCGGCGGATAAGCGATCCTCCAAATGAGCGATTAGCATGCCAAATTGCGTACCCCAATCTCCCATATGATTTTGGCGAATCACCCTATCTCCCATGAACTCCAACACCCGAACCACTGCGTCACCAATGATCGTTCCGCGCAAGTGTCCTACATGCATTTCCTTCGCTAAATTCGGTGCCGAATAGTCCACCACCACAGTTGCTGGGGTAGAGTGGCGAGAGACGCCCAAATGGCTGTCTTTTATGGCATTTTCACATTGACTGGCCAGCCAGTCAGGCGCTAAAAAAATATTGATGAAACCCGGCCCGGCGATTTCGATTTTTTCAGCAATATTTTCAAGATTCAGTTGCTTTACAATAGCCTCCGCCAATTCTCGCGGATTGGTTTTCATTTTTTTCGCAGCCGGCAAAGCACCATTTGCCTGATAATGTCCGAACTCAGGCCGCGTACTTTGTGTTAACAACACGTCACTTCCCAACGGAAGTCCCGCCTCGTTCATCGCTTGCCTAACCTGTTTCGATAGATATTCTTTTATATTCATGTGTTCGTTAGCAACCAATAATTTGAAAACCAAAGAGCCCCCAACAGGGCGGCGTAGTATAGCCGAAGCCGATAATTTATTAAATGAAGCCTTGCCAGGAGAATGCGTCTTTCTGATACTTTTGCTATATTGCCTCAAAACCCCTCATTGCAGAGATATCATCTATGAAAACAGACGTCTATCGCGTGATATTCATGGGACAAATAATCACCGATACTGACCAGCATCAAGTCAAAATCAACATGGCAAAACTTTTTAAACTGGATCCGAGACGGCAGGAACACTTTACTAAACTGAAGCGGATGTTTTCAGGAAGGAAGATTGTAATAAAAGATAAGCTCTTCAAGTCAGACGCCGACAAGTACCAACAGGCGATCACCCAAGCGGGCGGTGTTAGCCATATCGAATTGATGCCGGGAGCGGATCAACGCAAAGACCATCGCCGTAAACAAGGCGAAAGGCGCTCGGTACGCAGAACCTCTTCGATACTGCCGGATAGAAGAAAAAATAGAGGCCGCCGGAAAACGGATCAGGAAGATTGAGGAAAGCCCACTGATTTCATCCCATAGTTTTCACATCAGGATAGATCACACTTAGGGGAACTGACAACCCATTATCACCAACTACCCGCGCATGATCCCGTGTCAGCTGGCGCGGCTCGTTTACTCCACAGGAATGGGCAATTGTGCCCACCTCATGCGCCATATTCAGTGCATAATGCATCACTCTCGTTGCCTTATCCTCTGGATCAAGACCTCGCTGCAGCCGCTTATCATGTGTTGTCACGCCTGTTGGACAGGTATTTTTATTACACTGCATTGCTTGGATACAACCCAGTGCGAACATAAAACCACGGGCAGAGGTAATAAAATCAGCCCCCATGCAGAGCGCCCAGGCCACGCCTGATGGCGTAATTAATTTACCGGAAGCAATTACTTTGATTCTTTCCCTCAAATGGTATGCCTCAAGCTTATCTACCAGCATCGGCAGGCTTTCTTTCAAGGGTAGTCCCATATAATCGATCAGACTTTGCGGCGCCGCGCCGGAGCCGCCATCGGCACTGTCGAGCGTAATAAAATCAGGGGCGCTCTCAACGCCTCTTCTCATAATGGCCGCAAACAGGTCATCTAACTCTTGGGCCGAGCTGAGCACCGCTTTAAAACCTACGGGCTTCCCCGTTATGTCTCTGACATGATTTATCAGATCTATCAGACTTTCGGGGCCCGTGACTTCCCTATGCCTATTCGGACTAATCGAGTCTTCAGCGATGGCTATGCCGCGAATCCGGGA
The DNA here is from genome assembly GCA_021736745.1 of Pseudomonadales bacterium. Taxonomy (GTDB): domain Bacteria; phylum Pseudomonadota; class Gammaproteobacteria; order Pseudomonadales; family IMCC2047; genus JAJFKB01. Next base: position 1,796 of record JAIPFG010000078.1, on the reverse strand, counting down.
AACCTCTTCAGTCACTTTTGCGCCAGGCAGTATGCCACCCTTACCGGGTTTGGCCCCTTGACTCATTTTGATTTCAAACATTTTAACTTGATCAAGCGCCGCCAACTCACGAAGCTTATCTTCACTCAATCTGCCATCCGGTGTACGCACCCCATATTTGGCGGTACCGATTTGAAAGACAAGATCAGCACCACCTTCCAGATGATAAGGTGATAACCCTCCCTCACCGGTATTCATCCAGCACCCAGCCATTCGTGCGCCCTTTGAGAGCGCAAGGACTGCCGGCTTTGAGATTGCACCAAAGCTCATACCGGAGATGTTATAGAATGAGGTTGTCGTGTAGGGTGTGCAGCAATCTGTTCCAATTGTCACCGCCTTCGCCGGGACGGCATCCTCCTCAAGCGTCGGATAACCGCAATTAGCGAAAATGATGGTTCCCGGAATATTTAAATTGCGGGTCGAGCCAAAAGCCACTGTGGTATCCAGGTTCTTTGCTGCCCTGTATGCCCAAGAACGCTCCGCCCTATTGAAGGGCATTTCCTCTCGATCCAACGCAAAAAAATACTGTCTAAAAAATTCGCCCAAATGTTCAAACAGATATCGGAATCTACCCACGACGGGATAGTTATGCCGAATCGCATGCTTGGTTTGCGTGCGATCAATGATATACACGAACACAACCGCCAACAGCGCGAAAAGTATTAACGCTACAAAGATTCCGGCGAAAATGCCCATTACATTAGCAAATAAACCAACACCCTCTGTCATATAAAACCTTATGGCCGATTAATAAATTATATGGTTAGCTGCATGTTAGATTTTAAAGGAAGCCCCAAATCATCTTTTTTTTTGCACTCCATCTTGCGGGGACAGAGAGCATTGACCACGATCATAATTCGGTTCCACCCCTATTTGTAGTCTTTTGCTAAGATCTTCTGCGCCGCCAACATAATAGCCATTAAGCCATATCTGTGGCACAGTCACTGGAGTTTTTGCACCAATCATTGGTTTTACGCGCCCCAGCATTTCATAGAGCGCACGTGGATCCTTCACTACATCATGATAGCGATAATCGATGCCCGCCTGATCGAGGTATTCTTTACCCCGTCGACAATGCGGGCAAGTCTCTTTACCAAAGACCAGATTACCAGAAACTTGGGAGCGCGCCACATAGGCGGCAATAACCGCCTCAGATAAAACACCCCTGTTCAGTGCTCTACCCTGACTTATCACCCGCCCCTCCAACATGACGATTGGTGCGTGCCAACCTCCCTTTCGCAGAGGTACCCACCATTCGCTCAACCAATCACGGATATCCAATTGTATATCAATACCGGATAACTCATTGGCGATAGTGTCTCGAATAATATCCTGTGTCAGCGAACACTCTCCACAAGGAATATTGACTTTAAAGGGTCCCCAAGCACCCGCCCAGCGGTACAGTGTCAACCTGATGGGTGAATAGTTCATCTTCGTTCCCTCCGGCTCTAATGGGCCGTTAGAACTATAGACATGGGCTTAGTTCGATTGCGGGTAGACCAATTTTTTAATACCGGTACTGGCTCCCAATTGAGCCTAATAATAAAGGAGGTATTTACAACAGAAGTTTAAGAGGCGCTAGCACTTAACTGTAGCGCCTCTTAACTTGGAAAGAAAACCTATCGGCCAGTAGCCCTGAGGTTCTGCACAGTGAACTTGCTGACGGGGTTAAGGGCGGGATCGACCTGACCTTTGAACTGACCGGTGGTGCAGTGGTTGGCCTGCACATCGATCATGGCGAAGGAGTCGTCAATCGA
>JAIPFG010000077.1 GCA_021736745.1 Pseudomonadales bacterium | reverse complement strand
GTTGACTGCACCCACCATTGGCTGATATCCGCTAAATCCTTAAACAGGATGAAAGCACATATCTGGGCGATTAGCATAAACCCCCAGAAAAGAGATTTGCTGTGTTTTTCAATAAAACTCATGGGTGCTCTCCGGCGGTCTTCCGACACAGTGGGTTAAATTGGGAAAAGTCTTATAGATTGTCATTCAGTTAACAGAAAGATTTTTACCCAAGCTGTTTAGCCCAACAAGAATAACCTGAGTTTGTGCTACAAAAAAGAGTACTAATTGGCAAGATTAGTTCCAGTTAATGGAACAATAATGTGATTAACTAGATACACATGGCATTGCGTTAACTTTAGTATCTGTTGGAACATCTTGTTTGACTCGTTAAAAGAAATCTATTCCTACTTTTCGAAGGGCTACAGCAGGGTGTCAGAAACGCGAAGCCACCTATTTTCGCAGCCGTTCTCATCAAAATAACGAGTTTGATAGTTGCCGGGATAGACTTGTGCCGGGCCTTTGGTGGCTTTGCCGGTACCTAAAACACCATTACTGAATAATTGGTGCCACTTTGCATTTAAGGTGCCTGGCGCCTCCTTGGCGGGTAAATAACACGGCCTTTATTCAATAGGTCAAATTTTCAGTGGCTTTAAGAACGGAAAGAATAACCTACGCTTGCTGGGGCGTTGTCGCAATTACCTTTTATAGTTTGTGCGGCCGGTTCCAGCAACAATAAGCAGGATAAAGCATAGGAGTAACAGCGGCACTGATCCCCAGCGAGAAAAAGGGGTGAATCCGGACATGAGCCTGATTTTGCCTGTTAAGCTGGTTTGCTGGAATTGTGCTGCCTGGTCAAGTATCTGCCCGTCCTCATTAATAATGGCCGTGATCCCTGTATTAGTTCCACGAACCAAGTAACGGCTATTCTCCAGTGCTCGCATGCGCGCCATTTCAAGATGCTGGTGTGGGCCGATTGAGGTTCCAAACCAGCTATCGTCACTAACGGTTAAGAGCAGATCGCTTTGCCGTGCCAAGTTGCGTACAAAATCCGGATAAACAATCTCATAACAAATAAATGGGGCGATTTGGATAGATTGGTTTCCCCTTTTAATCTGGAGTAGGGGTTGATTCTGGGGGCCAGGACGAAAATCCGACATTGGGAGGTCGAAGAATTGAATCAGCCCCCGCAATAACTTTTGTAAAGGTATGTATTCTCCGAAGGGAACGAGTTTTTGCTTGTGGTAAATACCGTCTGCGCCATAACCAAAGGCGATTAAGCTGTTATGCAGCTGTTGTGAACTGCCTGTGGAGGCGGGTTGCCAGTGGGGGATGCCTGATATGAAGGTAGTCCGGCTTCGCGCGCCTGCCGCATTAAAACTACGAAGATAATTGTCCGCCTGATGAACAAAAAGAGGAATCGCGTTTTCAGGCCAGATAATGAGATCGCTTGCTAGCTGTTGTTCGGATAGGTTTCGCAACAGTGTGAGCGTTTTGTTCTGTTGCTCAGGGCGCCACTTCACATGCTGGCTAATATTGGGTTGCACGAGAGTAACCAGGAGCGGATCGGCATAGGCTTTTGACCAGGTGATATTTTGTAGCACAAGCCCCGCCGGCCAGAGCAGTAATATAGCAAGGATTACCAACGATGGGATAATTCTCCGCGGATGGGATAGGTGGCCAATGCCGTAGAAAAATACTGAGGCGGTCAGTGCAACAATGAGGCTAAGTCCGTAAACGCCGGTAATTGGCGCCCAGCCGGCGAGCCAGGTATCAATATGGGCATTGCCGATAAAAAGCCAGGGAAATCCGGTCAACAGCCAACTGCGAAGCCATTCGAAAAGTACCCAAAGAGCGGGAAAACCCAACAGTGCGCCAAGTTGACGGCGGGCGAAAAAAAATTGGTAGCTGCAGGCAAATGGAGCGCTGAGCAATAGAGCCAAGCTTGCTACAAATAGTGCTGTCAGGAATACTGCCAATGGCGCAGGCGCATATCCGTATTCGTGAATACTAAAGTAAACCCAGGAGGCTCCGACACCGAAAAACCCAATTCCGTATAGCCAGCCACGCCAAAATGCCTGCCTCGGTGAAGCGGAATCGAGAACGAGCAGGAGTAAAAAGAGTGATGCAATTCCCAGGGGCCAAAGTTCAAATGGGGAAAAAGAAAAGGGGGCAAGAGCACCAGCAACAGGAGCGAGCAGGTTACCCTGGTGTTTTTTTAGGCGACCGACCATATCAGGCGGTAGATTTTTGGCCGTTGCAGGGGCTTACCTTCAGTGATCGAATACGCCGGTTATCGGCTGTCAGTACTTTGAATGTCAGCCCTGCTATTTCAATGGATTCATGGCGATCCGGCAGTCTGCCAAAATGCTGCATTACAATGCCACCAATGGTATCGAATTCATCATCACTGAACTCAAGATTGAAGTGTTCATTGAATTCATCAATGGGCGTGAGCGCATTCACAATACAGCGACCATCCTCTGTTTCGCGGATCCAGGCGTCCTCCGCGTCAATATCAAATTCATCTTCAATTTCACCAACGATTTCTTCCAGAACATCTTCAATCGTCACCAGGCCTGAAACGCCACCGTATTCGTCGATGACAACCGCCATATGATTTCTATTGGAACGGAACTCGTTGAGCAGGGTGCTAAGCCTTTTGCTTTCCGGAATGACCGTTGCCGGACGCAAAATATCTCTAAGTCGAAATTTCTGTAAATTGGTGTTTAAAAGCAGGGGTAACAAATCCTTCGCCAGCAGTATACCAAGTATCTCATCATAGTTTTCACCGATCACTGGAAAGCGAGAGTGGCCGGATGCCGTAATTGTGGGCAGAAACTCCTCGGGGGTTTGGCAGGCTTTAACCACAACCATTTGTGGACGGGGTACCATCACATCCCGCACTTTCATATCAGTAACTTCAAGTGCGCCCTGAATAATATTAAAGACCACTCCATCCAGAAGTTGTTTATCCTGGGCTTCTTTCAAGAAGTTAAGAATATCCTCTTTAGCTTTGGGTTCGTTACTGAAAACCTGGGTAATTTTTTGTAGCCAGGATTTGGACTCCTGGTGATCGCTGGAATTGTCGTCGGTCATGATTTAATGGATATCATTTGTGTTAATTGTGTGAACAACTTGGTAAGGGTCGGGGATTTCAAAATGTGAAAGCAGGCGTATTTCATTGCGCTCCATCTCTTGTGCGTCGCTATCGTTTTGATGGTCATAACCTAATAAATGCAGAATGCCATGGATAATTAAGTGAGCCCAATGTGATTGCTTGCTTTTATCCTGTTGAGTCGCCTCTTGTGCGACAAGGGGTGCACAAATAACAATGTCACCCAACAACCGATAATCGTTCTGTTGCGGTAAACCCGGGGGAGCATCAAAAGGGAAAGAAAGAACATTCGTGGGGCCCGTCTTATGACGAAACGTTTGATTAAGTTCTGCGCTTTCGTCTGTGTCTACCAGTCGAACGCTGAGCTCCATCACCGCAATATCCGTTGGTTGATCCAATAACGTATACTCAACCCACGACGCAATATCCTCGTCGGTTGGGCCCTCGAGTTCTTCGCTGGCGCGTTGAATATCGATGTGGATTTCAGTCATGTATTATCTTTGGTTATCGTTTTGCTCGTCGAAGTCATCATAGGCTTCGACGATACGTTGTACCAGCGCATGGCGAACAACATCCTGTGCTTTGAAATGGGTGAAGCCGATTTCCTTAATGCCGCGGAGCACATTGACGGCATGCATTAATCCGGATTTTTTGCCCTGGGGTAAATCCACCTGAGTAATATCACCGGTAATTACCGCTTTTGCGCCGAAGCCGATACGAGTCAGAAACATTTTCATCTGTTCCTGGGTGGTATTTTGGCTTTCATCCAGAATAATGAAAGCATCATTTAGCGTTCGGCCACGCATGTAAGCCAGAGGCGCAACCTCTATAATATTACGGTCAATTAAACGCGCCACCTGCTCAAACCCGAGCATTTCGTAAAGCGCATCATAGAGAGGGCGTAAATAGGGATCGACCTTCTGCGCCATATCGCCGGGTAAAAACCCTAGTTTTTCTCCGGCTTCCACTGCCGGTCGTACCAGCACAATACGGCTAATCTCATCCTTTTCGAGAGCATTTACCGCGCAAGCAACGGCGAGATAGGTTTTCCCTGTACCTGCGGGGCCGATGCCAAAATTAATATCTAGCTGATGAATGTTCTTTACATAATGCCGTTGATTGATGCCTCGGGGTTTGATTGTGGCGCGTTTCGTCTTTATCACCCAGGATTTTTCAGAATCGGCAGGCATATTAGCTCCGGTATCCTGTAATGCTAAGTGCACCTCATTGGGTGTAATCTGGGAATTTTTGGTTGATCGGTAAAGGCTCTCCAGTAGCTGATTGGCGACTTGAACACGCTCTGCGCTACCGAGTAGTTGAAAATGATTACCTCGATTGGATATTTCAATGCCAAGGCGCCTTTCTATTAACCTCAGATTCTCATCCAATTGCCCACATAGGCTAGCAAGACGTTTGCTATCTTCAGGTTGAAGCGACAGATTGTAGGTCACTGCCTGTAACTCAGTATTCAAAATAGTTTTTTTAGCTCCCTAATGTAGGCTGTTATCTATCAGTATATTGATTTGGACTTTGATGGAAAGATAATCTTGCCAATCGTTTATAGCAAAAAATATTAAATGATATATTTTATATTCAAAAAAGCTTTAAAAAACAGTTGAGCCTGGCCTCAATTCGGCCCGCATGGAGTGAGGTAAGGCCTCAGTAATCTGGACGTCGACGAACTTGCCAATTAAGTTGGTTTGCTTGGCGGCAAAGATCACAACCCGATTATTTTCAGTTCTGCCTTGCCATTTACCGGGATCTTTCTTTGATGGTCCGCTGACAAGAATCCGCTGTGTGCTTCCGACCATCGCATCGCTAATTGCCATACTTTGTTGAATGATGCGTGTCTGTAATATTTGCAGTCTTTTTTTCTTTTCCTCTTCTCCGGTGACGCATCTTAATTCAGCGGCAGGTGTTCCAGGGCGTGCGCTATAAATAAAACTAAAGGAATTATCGTAGCCTATTTCTTGGATAAGTTTCATGGTGTCGGCGAAATCTTCTGCGGTTTCACCAGGAAAGCCGACAATAAAATCGGAGGACATACAGATATCCGGGCGGACTTTACGCAGTCGGCGAATCTTTGCGACATACTCTTCGATGGTATGACCACGTTTCATCGCAGACAGTATGCGGTTGGAACCACTTTGCACGGGTAAATGCAGGTGGCTGACCAGTTCAGGCACCTGTGCATAGACATCGATTAAACGATCGGTAAATTCCACTGGGTGGGATGTGGTGTAGCGGATACGATCGATACCATCGATGGCCGCGATATAGGTTATTAACTCAGCTAGATCAACCTGGTTTCCATCGTGCGATAGGCCTCGATAAGCATTCACATTTTGACCGAGCAAATTGACTTCACGTACCCCTTGCTGAGCTAAGTGTGCAACTTCAGCAATGACGTCGTCAAATGGGCGGCTAACCTCTTCGCCTCGGGTGTAGGGCACAACGCAAAAGGTGCAATATTTACTGCACCCTTCCATGATCGAAACAAAGGCGCTTGGGCCATCCACCTTGGGCTCAGGAAGACGGTCGAATTTTTCAATTTCCGGAAAGGAAACATCAACCACAGGTATATGATTTTTCCGAGTTGCGTCAATCATTTCCGGCACACGGTGCAATGTTTGTGGCCCGAAAACCATATCCACATAGGGAGCTCGGTCACGAATGGCTTTGCCTTCCTGGCTGGCAACGCAGCCACCGACGCCGATCACCAAGTCTGGGTTTTTTTCTTTTAGTTTTTTCCATCGGCCCAGTTGATGAAATACCTTTTCCTGCGCTTTTTCACGAATGGAGCAGGTATTCAACAGGATCACATCCGCTTCAGCTTCATTATCGGTGACTTCCAGTGCATGGCTTACCCCCAGTAAATCTGCCATACGGGACGAGTCATACTCATTCATCTGGCAGCCGTGGGTTTTAATAAATAATTTTTTCGCCATAAGTCAGTGTGTGTTGTGAACGTTTCAAAAAGGAGCGGCATTATACTCCTTCTATTGATAGAAGCCTATATTCCGTGATCAGCCGAGTGGCGTCTTCATTTGCCAGTGACGGCAATTGATGTAACGCCTTAAAAAGGTTAGTGTTCTGACAATTCGACGGTTCTGATGATTTATTTCATAAACTTTTTTAAGGCAACAGTATGATTGATCTATACACGGCAGCCACACCAAACGGTTGGAAGGTATCCATTGCGCTGGAAGAAATGGGCCTTGAATACCGGGTGATTTCAATAAATCTCAGTGAGCTACAGCAAAAGGAAACGAGTTATCTTAAGCTCAACCCTAATGGCCGGATACCGACTATTATTGACCACGATAATGAGGACTTCGTTGTATTTGAATCGGGAGCGATACTTATTTATCTGGCGGAAAAAACGGGGTTATTTTTACCGCAAGAGCAAAAAGCGCGATCCGTGGTGATCCAGTGGCTGATGTTTCAAATGGGAAATATTGGCCCTATGCAGGGTCAGGCCAATGTGTTTTATCGCTATGCGTCGGAGAAAATTGAGTACGCGATCCATCGCTATCAAACGGAATGTCGCCGTTTGTTTGAAGTACTGGATACCCGTTTGCGGGATAATGAATACTTGGCGGGCGAATACTCGATAGCCGATATGGCCACCTGGCCCTGGGTGCAGGGTTATGAATGGAGTGGCGTGTCGATCGATGGATTAGCGCACTTGAAACGCTGGTTGGATGCGGTGGCGGCCCGTCCAGCGGTTCAGCGCGGCAAGAATGTACCGGAACCACGGGATTTGGATATCACGGATCAAACGAAAGTAAATAAAACGGTCGAGAATATACGTAATTTTGTGACGGAGTGAGATGAATGCTCGGGATTGATCCCGAGCTTTATCAATAAGTGCCGGCTAATCGATTATTTTACTGATCGGCAATTCGATAATCGAGCGTGCCCCATGCGCTTTAAGTTGAGGCAAAACATCCCTCAGAGTATTTTTGTCAATCACTGCCGTAATATCCACCCAATCCCCTTTTGCCAGGTGCGAGACAGTAGGCATTTCACAGGGCAGCACAGCCAAAATCTGCGCAAGCTTTTCTTCCGGCGCATTCAGCATGATGCACACTTTTGGAACGGCATTGATAACCGACTGCAGCATCATAATGATACTTTCAATTTTCGCGCGTTTTTGCGGGTCCTCGTAAGCGGCTTTATTCGCTATGAAACGTGTTGTGGTTTCTAGAACCGTATCGATAATTGTCAGATTATTAGCCCGAAGAGATGAGCCGGTTTCGGTGATTTCTACAATGGCGTCCGCCAGATCGGGAACTTTGACTTCTGTCGCGCCCCAGCTGTACTCGACATTAGCCGACACGCCGTGTGAAGCTAGGTAATCCTGTGTCAGATTGACTACTTCGGTGGCAATGGTTTTGCCCTGCAGGTCTTTGGCACTTTTATAAGGAGACCCTTCTTTGACCGCCAAAACCCATTTAATGGGGCGGAAGCTGGCTTTGGCGTAGACAAGCTCACAAACCTCTACCACATCGGCGCGATTTTCTTTAATCCAGTCGAGCCCGGTCAGGCCGCAATCGAGCTGACCATGTTCAACGTAACGTGCCATCTCCTGCGCGCGGATTAACATGCATTCGATTTCATCATCGTTGATGGAAGGGTAATAGTTGCGGCTGGTCACCCCAATATCGTAACCGGCTTGTTTAAAGATTTTTAAGGTTGACTCCTGCAAGCTGCCTTTGGGAATACCTAACTTAAGTTTCATGGGCGAACGGGTGCTCCTGATTTTCGCTGTTTCCAATTAAAGGACGGGGATTATCGCATTTTTAAGGGGACTGCGTCAGTACCGGCGCCGGCCGTTTAGCGCGGATAAAGATTTTCTTTGGCGTTCGGCGAGAGTAAAAAATTAACGATAGCCCTGTTAGCGGCAGATAAATAATGATCTTTTTTCCAGGCTAGGCCCATTTGCAAAATGATGGGTGGATCAAAGGACACACCTCTTAACTCTGTTTCTTCATTGAGGACAAACTGCAAGCAAGTGCTAATGCCTTTGCCGCTGAGGACTAAGCGTTTGATTAGCAACATTAAATTGGTTTCGAAAATAATTTTAGGTGTTTTTTGTAACTGTAGGCTAAGCCGGTCGATGGTTTCACGCAGGAAATAACCTTTTTTTATGAGAATCAGTTTTTCTTCAAAAAATTCCTCGGCACTGATTTTTCCGCGTTGGGCAAAACGGTGAGAGGGTGGAGTGCAGATCACCATCTCTTCATCGATCAGCGGATGTACTTCCAAGGTGTCTGGTGCTTGATCCATAATCACCACACCCAAATCAATTGAACCATCCTGAAGATGCTGTTCAATTTGCCGCGTCCCTTCCTCCTCGACATAAATTTGCAAACTGGGATGTTGCCGCATAAAGTGGTCAAACAAGGCTGGGAAATGGTAGGCGCCAAGCATGGCGGGCATCGCGATTCGAACTTCGCCGCGTTCAAGCCCGCGCAGTGAGTGCATTTCTGTTTTTGCGTCGGCGACCTGTTTAAGAATGGTATTAGCGTGGCTAAGAAGCGCTTTACCTTCCGGTGTCAGGCTAACTTTTTTACTCGCGCGATTGAATAGCGGGGTGTCTAATTCCGTTTCAAGCTTTTTAATGGCAATGCTGATGGCGGGTTGAGCAATAAATAATGCTTCAGCCGCTTTGCTGAAATTAAGGTGTTGGGCTACGCTGCGGAAAATTTGGAGCTGCCGAATATCCATAATAAATATATATAGAAAAGATAAATATAATATATTTTACATATATAACATGGCTTGCTAAAGTGACGCCACATTTTTATACACGATTTTTGGCGTATTTATTTTAACCGAGCAATCGTTAACCTAGTAACCATCATTTTGATGGGAGGATAAATCTTATGGTATCACCCACTTCCTGGGGCTCCTTTAAATGGGAAGACCCTTTTTTACTTGAAGATCAATTAACTGAAGAAGAGCGGATGGTTCGCGATACAGCTTACCAATACGCACAGGATAAGTTAGCACCGCGTGTACGTGAGGCCTATCAAAACGAATCGACCGACCCATCCATTTTTCGTGAAATGGGTGAGCTGGGTTTACTCGGTCCAACCATCGAGGGTTATGGTTGCTCCGGGGTGAGCTATACCGCCTATGGTTTGATAGCGCGTGAAGTCGAGCGGATTGATTCCGGTTATCGTTCAATGATGAGTGTGCAATCCAGCTTGGTAATGTACCCCATCTATGCCTACGGTTCGGATGAGCAAAAAGAGAAATATCTGCCGAAGTTGGCAACCGGTGAGTGGATTGGTTGCTTTGGTCTGACTGAGCCTAATGCAGGTTCTGATCCGGCGAGTATGCTGACACGTGCGAAAAAAGTGGACGGCGGTTATAAACTCAGCGGCACCAAAATGTGGATTTCCAATTCGCCGATTGCTGATGTTTTTGTTGTTTGGGGTAAAACGGAAGATGACGTGATTCGCGGCTTTATTCTGGAAAAAGGCTGGAAAGGTCTGAGTGCACCAAAAATTGAAGGCAAGCTTTCATTGCGAGCCTCGATTACTGGTGAAGTAGTAATGGATGAAGTATTTGTTCCCGAAGAAAACCTGATGCCTAATGTGCAAGGATTAAAAGGTCCCTTCGGATGTTTGAATAATGCCCGTTTAGGTATTGCCTGGGGTTCCCTGGGTGCAGCGGAAGCCTGCTGGCATGCGGCGCGCGAATATACGCTGGATCGTAAGCAGTTTGGTCGTCCGTTGGCGCAAAACCAGTTAATCCAGTTAAAACTGGCGAATATGCAAACTGAAATAGGACTGGCCTTGCAAGGCTGTTTGCGCGCAACCCGTCTGCGCGAAGAAGGACGTTTAGCACCTGAGCTGATCTCTTTGCTCAAGCGCAACTCCTGTGGCAAGGCGCTGGAAGTAGCCCGTATGGCGCGTGATATGCACGGTGGCAACGGTATTTCCGATGAATTCCCAGTGATGCGCCATATGGTTAATCTGGAAACAGTGAATACCTATGAAGGCACGCACGATATTCACGCCCTTATCCTGGGCCGCGCACAAACTGGATTGCAAGCGTTCTACTAGGAGCGTCCAATCTCTTCGCAATGAGGCCAGGCGCAACCAAGGTTGCGCCTGGTACTTCATCACCAGAATTTTCCCTTAATCTGAATTAACGAGAGTCGCTAATGAGTGCTCCGCTATCGCATATTCGTGTACTTGAGCTAAGCCGAATTTTGGCAGGTCCTTGGGCCGGACAATTGCTTGCAGATTTAGGCGCTGAGGTGATTAAAGTTGAACGCCCTCAAGTTGGGGATGATACCCGCCATTGGGGACCCCCTTATTTAAAAGATGTGAGTGGTAAAGACACTTCCGAAGCGGCATATTATCTTTCCGCTAATCGAGGGAAAAAGTCTGTTACTTTAGACATATCGACCAGTGAAGGGCAGAAGGTCGTGAGGGAGTTGGTTCAGCAGTGCGATGTATTGATTGAAAATTATAAGGTTGGTGGGCTGGCTAAATATCAGCTCGACTATGCGACTCTGAGTAAAATTAATCCGCGTTTGGTGTATTGCTCGATTACAGGCTTTGGTCAAACGGGACCTTATTCTCACCGCGCTGGTTATGATTTTTTAATTCAGGGAATGGGTGGATTAATGAGCGTCACCGGTGAGCAGGACCATTTGCCGGGCGGTGGTCCGCAAAAGGTGGGTGTTGCATTAACTGATATTCTGACGG
>JAIPFG010000076.1 GCA_021736745.1 Pseudomonadales bacterium | reverse complement strand
TGACGACCGATATAAATGACTGAGGCCAAAATCAATCCAAAAAAATAGGCCCAAATCATTTTTGGATGAGTTAACAATATCCACGAAATAATTTTTGCCAGCGAAATAACACTGACCAATATTCCGCCAAAAACTAAAGCCAGAAAAGTGCCATTAATCTGCCGCCATGCCTGGGAAATCTTACCCGTTAGCAATAGTTTCAGGGTATTCCCATTGACGGAACCAATAGAATCAATGAGTTCCTCATAGATTCCGGTAATAAACGCAATGGTTCCGCCTGAAACGCCCGGCACGACATCGGCCGCGCCCATTGCCATCCCTTTACAGAAAAGTGAAATATTCTTTTTATTTTTTAATGGTGACATCAGTTTAAAGATGTGCCCAGGGTGATGTAATTCAAATGGGATTCGCTCAACTGGTTGCCCCACCTAATAAAGGGACAAAACGTACTGCCTCTAACGCTTCACGCTTAATCCCTTCTTTATTTTTGGTGACTAATACCAGTTCTTGGTGTTCATCTGGCCCTACCGGTATCACCATCCGTCCAGGATCGGCCAATTGAGATAGTAGCTCTTCCGGTAGTTCGCGTGGTGCTGCCGTCACCATAATGGCATCAAAAGGTGCTTTTTCCGGCCAACCCAAGCCCCCATCAGCATGTTTCATTTTGACATTACGCAGACCAAGCAGCACCATGCGTTCTCGCGCCTGTTCCTGTAAGGGTAGAATGCGCTCGACACTAAATACCTGATCCACCAATTGCGCCAGAATGGCTGTTTGGTAACCCGAACCGGTACCCACTTCTAAAACCCGCTTGACCGGCCCATTAGCAAGCAACGCTTCCGTCATACGTGCGACGATATAGGGTTGCGATAAGGTTTGGTTATAGCCAATGGGAAGGGCCGTGTCCTCGTAAGCACGATGCGCTAAGGCTTCATCGACAAAAAGATGACGGGGTGTATTGCGCATCACATCCAGCACCGCCTCATTTCTTATGCCTTCTTCACGAAGTCGATTAATGAGACGATCTCGAGTACGCAGTGATGTCATACCAATACCCGTTAAATCTATATGATTCTTCAACCTTCCCCCACTTTTTCAGTCTGAGCCTGCCATCGGCTTCTATCCTGATAATCTGCTATCTCGCGAATAACGCTGGTGGCATAGCACCCTACCGGAAGCTCAAAACTTAACTGCAGTTTCTGTTGTTGCAAAGACCACTGAAAATCAGCTATCGGCAAACATAACGGGCGACGCTCCTGTTGTAAACCGGAATATTCAAGACCATGACACCATTGTGCATATTCCTGCGCCAACGCATTCTCCATTTTCTCAATTCGCCCACTGGTCTTTACCCGTCCACGGCCCCAGAGAGGCCCTGTCGGAACTTCGGTATTAACATTAAAATCCAATTGGCAAGGCAGATCGCCCTCCTCTACTCGCGCCCAACTCTGTTCTTCCACGCGCGCTGACAACAAACGGTTAAATAGGAACGACCGTGCTGCCGAGAGATAGATGCCTCGCAGTTGTTTGCGTGGTGGGCGTTTTTCCACAAACCATCGCTGCACCCCGGCAAGGTTATTCCCCTCAATACCAAAGCGCTGCAATCCAAAATAGTTCGGCACACCATTGGCAGCAATGAAAGATAACCGTTCAGATAGCGCTTCAGTATCACCCGACACTTGCGTCAGTTGCAGATTAAATCTATTCCCTTGATGTTGCCCTCGCCGTAGCTTTTGAGAATGTCGCTGCGCTGTAATTAATACCGTGTTCTGAATTGGCGCCACAGCTAATCTGACCGACTCCATATCGGTCGGGATTGTCTTTGGCAGATAAAGACTAAACCATTGTCGGGTGACGGCATGCTTGTCTTTCATACCGGCATAGCCGACATCGAGGAGGCGGACAGCAAAAGTTTTAGCTAATTGTTGAGCAACATCCGCCGAATTTAAACCGCATTTTTCTATCTGCAAATAGAGATGCTCACCTTCTCCTGACGGTTCAAACCCAAGAAACTCATCCACCCTGAAATGCTCCGGCTTTTCCTTTAGCCAGCCCTGGATGGGCGGCTCACCGTAAGCATAGTGAAAATTCAACAACGACTTAGGAGAAAATGCTGGCATAGGTCAGGGCAACACAGGTTAACCCTGCGTCAGTAACACCACAGCATGACAGGCAATACCTTCCTTACGCCCCGTGTACCCTAACCCTTCCGTCGTGGTCGCCTTAATATTGAGTTGACGGCTATCGCAGCCCAAATCACTCGCTAACAGCTTCACCATTTCTTTCTTGTGAGGAGAAACTTTAGGGGTTTGTGCAATCAGCGTAATGTCCGCATTACCCAAAACCCAACCTAATGGGGTAATCTCAGCCATGACCTTTCTTAACAGCTGTCGACTGTCAGCGTCCTGATACTGTGCATCCGTATCGGGAAAATGCTCACCGATATCTCCCAGCCCGGCGGCACCCAACAAGGCGTCACAGAGCGCATGAATCAAAACATCGCCATCAGAGTGCGCAAGCAGGGGTTTGTCGCTGGCAATACGCACCCCACCCAATTTAATTTCAGCGGGGCCAGGATGGCTGTCATCAAAGCGGTGAACGTCAAAGCCATGGCCTATGCGCATCATCTTATTCCTGCTCCTCAGCCACAGTTTTCAGAATCATCTCGGCCAAGCACAAATCCTTCGGCCGAGTAATTTTGATATTATGCTCACTACCCTGCACCATTTGTGGGTGATAACCACAGTATTCCATCGCGGAAGCCTCATCTGTCACCGGCAAATTCTTATCCAAACAAGCTGTTAATGCTGCCTCAAGTTCACCCAAACGAAAAACCTGCGGAGTGAAGGCGTGCCAAAGACAACTGCGGTCCAGCGTCGACAATACCTGAGCAGAGGAATCCACTTGCTTCATGGTATCCCGTACCGGTGCGCCCAACACTAAGCCATCTTTTGTCTTCGGTGTAGCAAGGATTAAACTATTCAGGTCATCATGGGAAATACAAGGACGAGCTGCGTCGTGCACCATGACCCAATCCTGTTTTGGAATTATTTCAGCAAGTCTTTTTAAGCCATTGAGGACAGAGTGAAACCGTTGTTCGCCCCCCCGTGTGATCAATATCCGTTTCTCAGTAACCAATTCCGTTTGTTCCCAATAGCTATCGTCTTCGGCCAACACAAGCACTACCCCAATTATTCCTGGGTGGCTCAATAATCGGTTTAAGGTTTGCTCCAGGACACTTTTACCTGCCAGCGGCAGGTACTGTTTAGGACGATCAGCCAGCATCCGTTCACCGACACCCGCCGCCGGAACCACTACCCAAAAGGCTTGTTGGAACTGTTCTGTTGAAGTTGAGCTGCGAGCCTTGTCAGTCACTGGTTTGTGCCGCTGGATGGGTGGGCTTTTCCACTAACTGGAAAAAGGTTTCCCCTTCTTTAATCATACCTAACTCGGATCTTGTTCGTTCCTCGATGGCTTCCATTCCCTGCTTAAGATCGACCACTTCCGCCTTTAGTTGCTCATTGCGCTCACGTAATTGTTGGTTCTGCTGTTGCTGTACGGCAATCTTACTTTTCAGACCCCAGTATTCAGCCAAACTCCCTTCACCGACCCACAGACGGTACTGTAGGCCAATGAAGAGAAAGGTCAGTATTATCCAGAACCATTTCATCGCGATAACCCTATCGGGCTCTGAATCCGGTTAGGGGCTATGCCTGCCCTTTAATTTCAGATCGCCCATGATATGACGCCATTCCATTGAGTTCCTCTTCGATACGCAGCAGGCGGTTATATTTGGAAACACGATCGGAGCGACATAGCGAGCCTGTTTTGATCTGCCCTGCCGCAGTCGCCACCGCCAAGTCCGCAATGGTAGTATCTTCCGTTTCACCGGATCGGTGCGAGATGACAGCGGTAAACCCAGCATCCTTGGCCATTTTAATGGCTTCCAAGGTTTCCGTGAGCGAACCAATCTGATTGAATTTAATCAAAATTGAATTCGCCACCGACTCATCAATACCCCGCTTGAGTATCTTTGTGTTAGTGACAAACAAATCATCTCCCACCAACTGCACACGGTCGCCAAGTTTCTGGGTTAGACCAGCCCATCCTTCCCAATCACTTTCATCCATACCGTCTTCGATGGACACAATTGGGTAACTTTGGGTTAATGCCACCAGATAGTCAGCAAAACCAGCCGAGTCAAAGCTTTTACCTTCACCACTAAGCTGATACATGCCCTCTTTGTAAAACTCGGAGGAAGCACAGTCGAGCGCCAAGGTCACATCTTTATCTAACTCATAGCCCGCCTGAGCTACTGCTTCACGAATGACTTCGAGTGCCGCTTCATTCGATGGCAAATTAGGCGCAAAGCCACCTTCATCGCCCACGGATGTGCTTAATCCTCGCGACTTCAAGACAGCTGCCAAGGCATGAAATATTTCCGCCCCACAGCGCAAGGCTTCGGCAAAGCTGGCGGCGCCAACCGGCTGTATCATGAACTCCTGAATATCAACATTATTATCAGCATGCTCACCACCGTTGATAATATTCATCATCGGGACCGGCATGGAATAAACACCAGGCGTTCCGTTAAGCTCCGCAATATGTGCATACAGCGGCACGCCTTTCGCCAAAGCGGCTGCCTTAGCCGCAGCAAGTGACACGGCCAGGATCGCGTTCGCACCCAGTTTCGCTTTATTTTCCGTGCCATCCAGATCAATCATCACTTGATCAAGCTCGGCCTGTTTTGTCGCATCCATTCCCAACAAAGCTTCCCGTATTTCGGTGTTCACATTAGCGACGGCATTTAATACGCCTTTACCGCCGTAACGTTTTGGGTCCTTATCCCGTAACTCCAGGGCTTCACGCGACCCAGTGGACGCACCGGATGGCGCACAGGCTGAACCGATAACGCCGGAGGCTAAAATGACATCCGCTTCGACCGTAGGATTGCCGCGGGAATCCAGAACTTCTCTTGCTTTTACATCAATAATTTCTGTCACGATGACCAGAACTCCTATTATTTAACAAAAAATTTCCTCAAAAACCAAACCCAGATGACTAGGCCGTATCCAAAGGACTAAAACTCTTTACCAGCTCATCGATGGCCTTAACCTGAGTCAAGAATGGCTCCAATTGGTTCAGCCGCAAAGCGCAAGGACCATCACATTTAGCCTCATCTGGGTTTGGATGCGCCTCCAGGAACAACCCAGCCAGCCCTTGTGACATACCGGCTCTTGCCAGCTCCGCTACCGCTGCCCGGCGGCCACCAGCCGAATCTGAACGTCCACCGGGTATTTGCAATGAATGGGTAACATCAAAAAATACCGGATATCCGAATTGTTTCATGACGCCAAAACTCAACATATCGACCACGAGATTGTTATAGCCAAAACTGCTGCCGCGCTCGCAAAGAATCAGCCGGTCGTTTCCCGCCTCTTTGCATTTCTGCAAAATATGCCCCATTTCCTGCGGGGCTAAAAACTGGGCTTTTTTAATATTAATGGCTGCCTGCGTCTGCGCCATCGCAACCACCAGATCCGTTTGGCGGGACAAAAACGCCGGCAATTGTAAAATATCAACAACCTCGGCGACGGGCGCCGCCTGTGCCGGTTCGTGAACGTCGGTAATCAAGGGAACCGAAAAAGTGGACTTAATCTCTTCGAAAATCCGTAGTCCCTTTTCCATTCCGGGCCCTCGAAACGAAGTCACGGAGGAGCGATTTGCCTTATCGAAAGACGCCTTGAACACATAGGGTATCCCCAGCCTGCTCGTCACTTCCACATAAGCCTCAGCGACACGCAACGCCATATCTCTTGATTCAAGGACATTCATACCGCCAAAAAGTACGAATGGTTGATCATTACCGATGCGAACGTCGCCGACCTGTATCAGTTTCTGTTCCATTAAGACGCTCATCTCTCCCGATTATTTACTCGAATGCCGGATCAATGCCGCCTGGATAAAACCAGTAAACAGCGGGTGACCTTCACGTGGCTTTGAGGTAAATTCCGGGTGGAACTGGCAAGCCACAAACCAGGGGTGATCCGGCACCTCTATCATTTCAACAAGGCTGTTGTCCTCGGAACGTCCGGCCACTCTCAAGCCAGCTTTCTCCAAGGGTTCCACATAATTATTATTAACTTCATAACGGTGGCGGTGGCGTTCAACAATTTTTTCCTGTCCATAACACTGAAAGGCGATGGAGTCCGGGTGCAGACGGCAGACCTGCCCACCCAGACGCATGGTACCACCCAAATCCGAGTTTTCATCGCGGGTTACTAACTTGCCATCCGCCTCTTTCCACTCCGTTATCAAAGCAATGACCGGATGTGGCGTATTGCGGTCAAATTCAGAACTATGAGCGCCTTCAAGGTTCGCCACATTGCGGGCAAACTCAATTACTGCTACCTGCATGCCGAGACAAATTCCCAAATAAGGAATTTTATTCTCCCGCGCATACTGTGCGCTCATGACCTTACCTTCTATACCTCGCTCACCAAAGCCACCCGGAACCAGAATGGCATCCACTCCACGCAAACAGTCCACGCCTTCGGTTTCAACATCTTCAGAATCGAGATAAAGAACCTTTACACGCGTCCGAGTCTGGATCCCCGCATGCACCAATGCCTCGTTAAGCGACTTGTACGCATCGAGCAATTCCATGTATTTGCCCACCATGGCAACGGTAATTTCCTTATCCGGGTTCAAATGTGCATCTACCACTCGCGCCCATTCACTTAAATCGGCTGGTGGACAGTCAAGATGGAATTTTTCAACAACGATATCGTCCAACCCGCGTTGTTTTAACAACCCAGGAATACGATAAATAGTATCCGCATCTTCGAGCGCAATAACTGCTCTCTCTTCGACGTTGGTAAAGAGTGAAATTTTACGGCGTGCACCGTCATCTATTTCATGGTCAGAACGGCAGACCAGAATATCCGGCTGAATACCAATTGAGCGTAACTCTTTCACCGAGTGTTGTGTTGGTTTGGTTTTGGTCTCCCCCGAAGTCTCAATATAGGGCACCAGAGTCAGGTGCATAAATAACGCCCGCCTCGAACCCAACTCAACCTTCAGCTGCCTAACCGCCTCCAGAAAAGGTTGGGACTCGATATCGCCCACCGTACCGCCTATTTCCACCAAAGCAATATCCGCGCCTTCCGCACCTAACAGCACCCGTCGCTTGATCTCGTCGGTAATGTGCGGAATGACCTGTACCGTCGCACCTAGATAATCGCCACGACGTTCCTTCTGCAATACGTATTCATATACCCGGCCCGTGGTGAAATTATTTAACTGACTCACCTTGGTGCGCAGAAAACGTTCGTAATGCCCAAGGTCCAAATCGGTTTCCGCACCATCCTCCGTGACAAACACCTCACCGTGCTGAAACGGACTCATGGTGCCGGGATCAACATTGATATAAGGATCGAGCTTTAACATCGTGACGCGCAGACCTCGCGCCTCAAGAATTGCACCTAAAGATGCAGCAACGATGCCCTTCCCAAGGGGAGACACAACACCACCGGTGACGAAGATATAATGCGTCATTGAAGAACCGTATGTAAGCTATGTGGAGGTTGAACCAGTCCCCTCTCTAACCGACGACAGCCAGAGCAGAGACCACTTGAGATGGGAGGATAGATTACCAGTTTAGCCAGCTCACCACAATCTAAGATTGGGGTGAATTCTTAGTGTAAGGAGGGGCTGGCTTCACAAACCAAGCCCCTATTTTGTCACATTAAAGTTGATTACTGCCAAGCCGCTGCAATTGCGGTACTATAATCTTGCTGTTGTTGTGCCGTTAGATTTTCAAAACTGACAGGCTCTCCAGCACTGATCGACGCCATCGCCTGTACGAGTTGGCCTACCTGACTGGACAATAACAAATGGGTGTCGACACGAATTTCATCTAGCTCAAACTCTGGGCTTGAAAACCAGTCATCAATGATAACTCGGTCATTTGAGTCAAGTGAATCAATAATCAGATTGTCTCCAGATTCGCTAAACCATAGAGAATCATAATCCAAGCCTTCAAATAACAAAGTATCAGTCTCCGCTATTCCGTTTTCTGAATAATTATTGATGTGATCTCGACCATCCCCAAAAGCGAATTTATAGGTATCATCGCCTTCGCCACCAGAAAGAATATCATTACTTAAACCGCCATTAATCCGGTCATCACCAGCAGAGCCTATAATCGTATCGTCATAGACACTCCCGATTAATTCATCAATATTTTGCAGTTCTATTTGACTCACATCCAAGGTCCGGTTCACCGCCCAATTATGCAGTTTCAGCGAATTATAGCCAGCACCCCCATCTATCGTTTCAATATCCGTCAGACTACGGATTCCAATCTGGTCATCACCTCCACTGCCTAGAATTACATCATCCCCAGTGCCACCATCAAAGTGATCAGAACCATCTCCCTGCTTAACCAAAAAGGTATCGTTCCCTTCACCACCTCGTAACACATCATCACCAACACCGCCATTGATCCTATCATTTCCGGCAGTACCAATAATCGTATCATCGTAGACACCCCCGATTAATTCATCAATATTTTGCAGTGCAATTTGGCTCACATCTAATGTATGATCGACTGCCCAATTGTGTAACTTCAGTGAATTATAACCAGTACCACCGTCAATTCGTTCAACATTCGTAAGACTGTAGATACCTATTTGATCGTCATCAGTACTACCTAAAATCAAATCATCACCGGCACCACCATCAAATCGATCATATCCGTCTCCCTGATTAAAAATAAAGGTGTCGTTACCGGCCCCTGATCGTAAAGTATCGTCTCCTGCTGCTCCCCTAATCACATCGTCAAAATTCGTACCTGTAATCGTGTCGTAATTATTACTGCCCACAATCTCAGCAATATTGACCAGCTCCACCTCGGATAAATCCAGCACATTCCCCCAATAGGTCATCAATATCCGGTTAGTCCCACCGCCACCATCAATCTGTTCCACATCCTGTAAGGAATGGATTCCGATATCATCGTCATCTGACGTCGCCACTAAACGGTCAAAACCTTCACCCCCTCTCAAATGATCATAGCTATCGTCTATTCCGTTATAGATAAACGTGTCATTTCCACCACCACCATTCAGGGTATCCTGCCCTGCACCGCCAATAAAGACATCATCAAAATCTGTGCCTGTAATCGTGTCGTGATTATTGCTACCCACAATCTCAGCAATATTGATCAACTCCACCTCGGAAAAGTCCAGCACATTCCCCCAATAGGTCATCAATATCCGGTTAGTCCCACCGCCACCATCAATCTGCTCCACATCCTGTAAGGAATGGATTCCGATATCATCGTCATCTGACGTCGCCACTAAACGGTCAAATCCCTCACCTCCGTTAAGATGATCAAAACCATCGACAATACCGTTGTAAATAAAGGTGTCATCGCCCGCTAAACCTTCAATTGTATCAGTGCCCGCACCTCCCGTAATAACGTCATTGCCTGTCGTTCCGATGATCGTATCGGCTCCATTCGTCCCATCAATCACTTCTCCTACCGAACTTGTCACTTCAATATTAACAACACCAGTTGATGCGTTCGTTCCGTCCGATACTTCATACTCGAAGGAGGCCTGGCCAACATAATTTTCATCAGGTGTGAAAATGATTTCGCCTGATTGAGCATCTAAAACAACTTCTCCATTAACCGCATTTAACACGTTACTAATACTTAAATTGTCTCCCTCAGCATCCGAATCGTTTGCAAGCAAACTGGCTACATTGATCACAAGTACACTATTCGCAGTAGACTCTAAACTATCATCAACGACTGTAGGGGGCGTATTTACTGTTGATCCAACAGTGATGTTTGCCGTACCCATCGTAATATCAGAACCACCGGACACAAAATACTCCAATGTCGCTTCACCGGTATACCCTTCATCAGGAGTGAATGTAACCATCTCCGTCATCATATTTAAATTTGCTTGCCCATTAGTTACATTACCCAAGGCTACTATCCGCAATGTATCACCTTCTGCATCGACATCATTTTCTAACAAATCAGCAAAGGGTATTAGTATTTGACTATCAACCGGCACACCAAAATCGTCATCATTTGCAGTGATCGCTTCGGAGGGAGATAACACGATTACCCCCTGATTAACCTCACTAATATGCTCCCCATCCCACATTGTATAAGTAAGTGACGTCACCCCTGTAAAATTATCACTGGGTGTAAAACTAATCCCGCCAGACTGTTTGTCATATATTACGATTCCATTCTTAAGACAGCGTACCCCAAGAATCGTAACCTGTTTATTTGGGCTACTTTTATAACTTTCTAGTATTGTTGATGTATTAGTACTATGTGTTGAGCCCTGAGCAACCGAAATAAACCCCTGCCCATCCCACATGGAATGATCTGGTATAGAGGAGGCCGTAATTGGTGGATAGACCAGTTCATCCACCCCTATCCTGACTGTATGCCGATACCCAAAGGTTTCATGATTACTCAGCAAAATATCAATGGTGAAATTTTGCCCTGAATCATTGGCCGTAGGCGTTCCATAGAGCGTATGGGTTTCAGTGTCAAAGTTTAACCATGCGGGCAAATCATCAGGGTTCTGCCAAGAGGTCAAAAAGTATTCCATAGCCCACCCATTCGGCGAGTATCTAGGTATGCCCCCATCCCACCAAGACGGGTCAAAGTTGATACCTATATGGACGCTCCCTTCCAACCCTTGATACCGAATCGATGAGGTATAGGGAATCTCGAATCTAAACTCTTCTCCCGCCCTCACAATTTGATCTTCAAAGCCAGACCTGGGATCTATTTCCGGGCGATCACTTTTAATATCCAATAAAAAAACCGGTTCGCTGTGACCATCAAACCTGTCTGAAGCTCTCAGTAAAACAGGATATTCACCCACCTCATCAGGAGTGAATACATTAGAGGATAATGTGCCCGCAAAGGGGTCGATATTCAGGCTTGGCAACTC
>JAIPFG010000075.1 GCA_021736745.1 Pseudomonadales bacterium | reverse complement strand
AACATTCAGATGACGGTAACCCTGATTGCGCCGATTGCGATGGAAGAAGGTTTGCGTTTTGCGATTCGAGAAGGTGGTCGCACCGTAGGCGCTGGCGTCGTTAGTAAAATTATCGAGTAATTTGCTTTTTATGTTTGAAAAAAGAGACCCGCTAAAGGGTCTCTTTTTTAGTGTCAAATAAGCTTGACACTAAACAGTCAGGTACTTACAATGCGCTTCCCTTTTCGGGGGTGTAACAAAGTTATTGAAATTGTTGGAGCATTTGCTAAATGCAAAACCAGAAAATTCGAATTCGGTTAAAAGCGTTTGATCACCGGTTGATCGATGCCTCTACATTGGAGATTGTTGAGACTGCCAAGCGCACAGGTGCGCAGGTGCGCGGTCCAATCCCATTGCCGACCCGAAAGGAAAAATTCACTGTATTGATTTCTCCGCACGTAAATAAAGATGCGCGTGATCAGTATGAAATACGTACCCATAAGCGCTTGCTGGATATCGTCGAGCCAACTGAGAAGACAGTTGATGCCCTGATGAAGCTAGATCTGGCTGCGGGTGTGGATGTGCAAATCAGCTTGGGCTAATTTGCATTTAATACATTAATTTAAAACAATCAGTGGAACGTGCTGAGAAGTACGACCGTAGAGGGTTAAAGTCCCGTACACACTGGTATCGAGGTTAATATGACTATTGGAATAGTCGGACGAAAGAGCGGTATGACCCGCGTTTTCACTGATGAGGGTGCTTCCATACCTGTCACAGTTATCGAGGTTGAGCCTAACCGCGTAACGCAGATAAAAACGGTAGCCAGCGATGGTTACTCTGCTATTCAGTTCGCCGTTGGCGAGCGCAAAGCTTCTCATGTATCTAAACCACTGATTGGGCATTACGCCAAAGCCAATACTGCGGCAGGTCGCCTGCTGTGGGAAAATCGTGTGTCTGAAAATGAGTTGGCCGAAATCAGTGTGGGTGATGAAATTACCGTTGCGATTTTTGAGGTGGGTCAGGCTATTGATGTGACCGGTCGTTCTAAAGGTAAAGGTTTTGCCGGTGCGATCAAGCGCTGGAATTTCAGTATGCAGGATGCGACACATGGTAACTCGCGTTCACATCGTTCCGCGGGTTCTATTGGACAATGCCAGACCCCGGGTCGAGTGGTAAAAGGTAAGAAAATGGCGGGCCATATGGGTGCCGAACGTGTCACAGTGCAAAATTTAGAGATTGTGCGTGTGGATGCTGAGCGTAACCTGTTGTTGGTTAAGGGTCCGGTTCCCGGAGCGCCGGGCGGCGATGTGCTGGTTAAAACTGCTATTAAAGCACGAAGCTAAGAGGGTATAGAGAATGAGTTTAGCAATCGTGGGGGCAGATAAATCAAAGGTTGAGCTATCAGAAGTCTCCTTTGGTAGAGAGTTTAATGAGGCGCTGGTGCACCAAGTCGTTACTGCCTATATGGCAGGCGCCCGTCAGGGTTCGCGTGCCCAGAAAACTCGGTCGGAAGTGAGTGGTGGTGGTAAGAAGCCATGGCGTCAAAAAGGAACGGGTCGTGCCCGGGCGGGAACCATAAGAAGCCCGATATGGCGTAGTGGTGGCGTAACCTTTGCTGCTAAGCCGCAAAATCATGCCCAAAAAGTCAATAGAAAGATGTACCGTGCGGCGATGCGCTCTATTTTGTCTGAACTGTTAAGGCAGGACCGCTTGGTAATGGTGGAAAGTGTTGATCTGGATCAGCCTAAAACCAAGTCTATGATAAACAAATTAAAAGAATTCGATTTGCCCGCTAATGTGCTGGTGGTGTCGGAAGAGGTAGGCGAAAATCTGTATTTGGCTGCGCGCAATCTGCCGCACGTCGGTGTTTGTGATGTTGCCGGCGCTGACCCGGTGAGCTTGATCGCATACGATAAAGTGTTGATCACCGTTGCCGCCCTCAAAAAATTTGAGGAGTTATTAGGATGAATCCGGAGCGCGTATTTAAGGTGCTGTTAGGTCCGCATATTTCTGAAAAGGCAACTGTTGTGGCAGAAAAGCATAATCAGGTTGTCTTTAGGGTGGCGTCAGATGCTACTAAGCCGGAAATTAAAGCGGCGGTAGAGCAATTGTTTAATGTGAAGGTCGATGCCGTTCAGGTCAGTAACTTAAAAGGTAAGCGTAAACGTACGCGTTATGGTATGGGTAAGCGGAGTGATTTGCGCAAAGCTTATGTGCGTTTACAAGAAGGTCAGGATATCGACTTTTTGAGCGTGGAGAAGGCATAGATCATGGCAATTATAAAGTGTAACCCAACTTCGCCTGGCCGACGCCATGTGGTTAAAGTGGTCCACCCTGATTTGCATAAAGGTGCTCCCTATGCGCCTTTGCTTGAAAGTAAGTCAAGGAGTGGTGGACGTAACAATAACGGCCGCATTACAACGCGCCATATTGGTGGTGGACATAAACAGCACTATCGCCTCATTGACTTTCGGCGTAATGACAAGGATGGAATTCCGGCAAAAATAGAGCGGCTGGAGTATGATCCCAACCGTTCAGCAAATATAGCTCTCGTCCTTTATGCTGATGGTGAGCGTCGATACATCATTGCATCGAAGGGAATGAAGGCTGGAGATTCTATACAGTCTGGAAATGATGCGCCGATTAAAAATGGGAACTGTCTGCCAATGCGGAACATTCCTTTGGGTTCGGTGGTGCATTGCGTCGAGATGAAGCCGGGTAAAGGTGCTCAAATAGCACGCAGTGCCGGTGCGTCGGTGCAGCTTGTTGCTCGCGATGGCGCATATTGTACTTTGCGTTTGCGATCTGGAGAGATGCGCAAAATTTTATCCGAGTGTCGGGCTACTATTGGTGAAGTAAGTAATAGTGAACATAGCCTACGGCAGTTGGGTAAAGCGGGCGCGACGAGATGGCGCGGTGTGCGGCCAACAGTGCGTGGTGTCGTGATGAACCCCGTAGATCACCCGCATGGTGGTGGTGAAGGCAAGACTTCCGGTGGCCGTCATCCGGTGTCACCTTGGGGTACTCCGACTAAGGGATATAAAACACGAAGCAACAAGCGTACCGATAAACTGATCGTCCGTAAACGGTCCGCCAAGAAATAGCGAGTAAGAGGATAATATACTGTGCCACGTTCATTAAAAAAAGGGCCGTTTGTAGATCTTCATCTAATGAAGAAAGTGGAGACGGCGCTAGAGAAAAATGACAAGCGTCCCATAAAAACCTGGTCGCGTCGGTCTACGGTTTTTCCGGAGTTTGTTGGTTTAACAATCGCCGTGCATAACGGTCGTCAGCATGTTCCGGTATTTATTACCGAAGATATGGTTGGACATAAGTTGGGTGAGTTTGCAGCAACCCGAACCTATCGTGGTCATGCGGCTGATAAAAAGGCCAAACGTTAATTCTAAGGCCCGGTGAGAGGATATTTTGATGGAAACGATGGCAAGATTAAAAGGCGCGAGGCTTTCGGCTCAAAAGGCGCGTTTGGTTGCTGACCAAATTCGGGGTAAATCTGTAGAGGATGCTTTGAACATTCTTGTGTTTAGTCCGAAAAAAGGTGCGGCTGTAATGAAGAAGGTGCTGGATTCTGCGATAGCTAATGCAGAAAACAATGAAGGCGCTGACGTTGATGATTTAAAAGTGTCGACAGTGTTTGTCGACGAAGGAATGACAATGAAGCGCATTAAGCCTAGGGCCAAGGGTCGGGCGGATCGAATATTCAAGCGTTCCTGTCATATTACCGTTAAAGTTGCAGATAGCTAATAGCTAAGCAGATACTGGGAGCTAAAATGGGTCAGAAAGTACATCCAACCGGCATACGACTCGGCATTGTCAAAGATCATAATTCGATCTGGTATGCCAATGGAGAAGAGTACGCTAAAAACCTGTTGAACGATCTGCAGGTGCGTGAATATATTATGGATAAGCTGAGTAGTGCGTCCGTAAGTCGCGTCCTGATTGAGCGTCCGGCGCAAAATGCACGCATTACTATTTATAGCGCACGCCCAGGTATTGTTATCGGTAAAAAGGGTGAAGATGTTGAAAAACTGAGAAACGACCTAGGAAGAATGATGGGCGTTCCGGTTCAGATTAATATTGAAGAAGTACGTAAGCCGGAATTAGATGCGCAGTTAGTGGCGGATAGTGTTGCTAGTCAATTGGAGCGTCGAGTGATGTTTCGACGGGCAATGAAGCGTGCAGTGCAAAATGCGATGCGAATAGGCGCTGGTGGCATCAAAATTCAAGTAGGTGGACGATTGGGTGGGGCAGAAATAGCGCGAACTGAGTGGTATCGCGAAGGTCGTGTGCCATTACATACATTGCGTGCAGATATCGATTACGCAACCAGTGAAGCGTCGACTACCTACGGTATCATTGGTGTCAAAGTATGGATCTTTAAAGGTGAGATTCTTGGTGGTATAGAGCAGGTGCGGGCTGAGCGTAATGCAAAGGCCAAGCAGGCTACTAAAGGCGCGCGGTAACGGGTAAGGAATTAGAGCGATGTTACAACCGAAACGTACAAAATTTCGCAAAATGATGAAAGGCCGAAATCGTGGTTTGGCGATTCGTGGCAGTAAAGTTAGCTTTGGCGAATATGGATTAAAGGCTATCGGGCGTGGACGTATCACGGCGCGTCAGATCGAAGCCGCTCGTCGAGCGATGACCCGACATGTAAAACGTGGCGGTAAAATCTGGATTCGTATTTTTCCAGACAAGCCAATCACGAAAAAACCGCTAGAAGTAAGGCAGGGTAAAGGGAAAGGCAGTGTTGAATATTGGGTATGTCAAATCCAGCCGGGCCGGGTTCTGTATGAAATGGAAGGCGTTTCAGAAGAGCTGGCAAGAGAGGCCTTCGCGCTCGCCGCTGTTAAATTGCCAATAGCAACAACATTTGTGACGCGGACGGTGATGTGATGAAAGCAGCTGAATTACGAGAAAAATCCGTAGAGGATTTAAATAAAGAATTGCTCGGCCTTTTGCGTGAGCAGTTTAATTTGAGAATGCAAAAAACAAGTGGACAGTTGAACCAGTCACACTTGTTAGGCCAAGTGCGCAAAGATATAGCACGAGTAAAAACCGTGTTGTCACAGAAGGCAGGAAACTGAGATGGCAGAGCAAACGAATGCTAGGACCGTTACTGGTAAAGTGGTCAGTAACAAAATGGATAAGTCGATTGTGGTGCTGGTAGAGCGTCGTATAAAGCACCCAATTTATGGTAAGTACGTTAAGCGTTCTACTAAAATGAGAGCGCACGACGAAAATAACGAATGTAATAGTGGCGATATGGTGACTATTAAAGAGTCTCGTCCTATCTCTAAGACAAAATCTTGGGTTTTAGAGCGCATAGACGAGCGTGCGGTAGAAGTATAAAGCGTTAATTGTGCAGCAAGTGCGAACGATTGACAGTTGCAGTTTATAGGGTTTGGAGTGACCAATGATTCAAACAGAATCAATGCTTGATGTGGCAGATAATAGTGGTGCCCGCCGGGTGATGTGTATCAAAGTGTTAGGTGGTTCGCATCGGCGTTACGCACGTATTGGCGATATCATTAAAGTAACGGTGAAAGAAGCTATTCCTCGTGGTCGTGTTAAGAAAGGCCAAGTGATGAATGCAGTGGTGGTACGAACCAAAAAGGGCGTGCGTCGCTCAGATGGCTCAATAATCCGTTTTGACGGTAATGCCGCCGTATTGCTTAATCAACAGCATGCGCCCATAGGCACTCGTATTTTTGGCCCGGTAACGCGCGAATTACGCAGCGAAAAGTTTATGAAAATTATTTCATTGGCGCCGGAAGTACTGTAAGCGGATTGAATTTAGAGAGACCAGTGATGAATAAAATCAAACGAGATGACGAAGTAATAGTTATTGCGGGTCGTGATAAAGGTAAGCGCGGTAAAGTGTCGCGGGTATTGCAAAATGATCGTCTCATAGTTTCTGGGATTAATATGGCCAAGCGTCATACCAAACCAAATCCTATGAAAGGTGCTCCCGGCGGTATCGTTGAGAAAGAGGCGTCCATTCATATCTCCAATGTGGCGATATATAACAGCGCAACCAATAAAGCCGATCGCGTGGGTATTAAGGTTTTGGAGGATGGCTCCAAAGTTCGAATTTATAAGTCGAATCAAGAAACAATCGACGCGTAATAGTGACTGGAAATTAAGATGTCGAGATTAAAAGATCTTTATAAAGCGGAAGTAGTCGACTCTCTGAAAAAGGAGTTCGGTTACGAAAATGTGATGCAGGTGCCTAAAGTGACCAAAGTAACCCTGAATATGGGAGTTGGTGAGGCGCTAGGAGACAAGAAATTAATTGAAAATGCCGTTTCGGATATGCAGTTGATTTCGGGCCAAAAACCGCAGATCACCAAAGCACGCAAATCTATCGCTGGCTTTAAAGTGCGTGAAGGCTACCCGATTGGCTGCAAAGTAACATTACGAAATGAGCGTATGTGGGAATTTCTTGATCGACTGATTGATGTAGCTGTTCCTCGAGTGCGAGATTTCCGAGGCCTGAGTGCTAAGTCATTCGATGGCAGGGGGAATTACAGCATGGGTGTGAAAGAGCAGATCATCTTCCCTGAAATTGATTTCGATAAGGTTGATAAGATTCGTGGTTTGGATATTACAGTGACTACCACGGCGAATACTAATGAAGAAGGGCGTGCACTGTTGAAAGCCTTAAATTTTCCCTTCAAGGAATAGGATCGATTTACGATGGCAAAGACTTCCATGGTCGAGCGTGAAAAGAAGCGCGAACGTATTGTCGCTAAGTACGCCAAAAAGCGTGCCGAATTAAAGGCGATTATTTGTAATATGTCCTTGAGCGACGAAGAACGTTGGGAAGCTCAAAAGAAATTGCAGACAATGCCTCGCGATGCGAGCCGGTCAAGGTTGCGAAACCGTTGTCAGATAACTGGGCGGCCACACGGCGTATATCGAAAGTTTCGCCTTGGTCGAAACAAGTTGCGTGAAGCCGCAATGCGTGGTGATATCGCCGGACTCAAAAAGTCCAGCTGGTAAGATTGAAACAGAATTAGGAGCGCGACTTTAAAATGAGCATGCAAGATACTTTGGCGGATATGTTTACTCGTATTCGTAACGCGCAGTTAGCGGCTAAACCCTCAGTGGTTATGCCTTCTTCAAAGATGAAGGTGTCGGTGGCTAAGGTGCTGAAGGAAGAAGGGTTTATCGGTGACTTTCGTATTTTAGGCGACGAAATTAAACCCTCTTTGAGTATTGATTTGAAATACTTCGAAGGAAAACCTGTCATTGAGGAAATAAAGCGTGCCAGTCGTCCAGGGCTACGTTTATATAAAGGTAAAAATGAATTGCCAAAGGTACGTGGAGGATTGGGTATTTCAATCGTTTCCACTTCCCAAGGTGTGATGACCGATAAAGCGGCACAGGCGGTTGGCGTTGGTGGCGAAATAATTTGTACCGTTTTCTAGGATTAAAATATGTCTAGGGTAGCGAAGAATCCAGTTGAATTACCTTCGGGTGTTGAAGTAAGCCTTAATGGCCAGACGATGAGCGTCAAGGGTAAGAAAGGCATTTTAACACTGGATGTTCATTCAGCGGTTGAAATTAAGCAAGAAGACAATCAGCTCGTATTTGCTGCGCGTGACGGTGCTAAGTTGTCACGTGCGATGTCCGGGACCACGCGGTCATTAGTTAATAATATGGTGATAGGCGTCTCTTCCGGATTTGAGAAAAAGCTGGAGTTACAGGGTGTTGGTTACCGTGCCAAAGTGAACGGGAATACCGTCAATCTTACGCTAGGCTTTTCCCATCCGGTTGACTATCAACTGCCGGAAGGAGTAAGTGCAGAGGCACCGACCCAAACTGAGGTGGTGCTGAGTGGCATTGATAAGCAACAGGTTGGCCAGGTGGCGGCAGAAATTCGTGCATTCCGACCGCCTGAGCCTTACAAGGGTAAAGGTGTTCGATACTCTGGCGAATTTGTACGCCGTAAAGAAGCCAAGAAGAAATAGGTAGCAGTATGAACGAAAAGAAAGTTGCCCGGTTACGCCGTAGTCACAAAACACGGTACAAAATTCGTGAGCTGGAAGTAAATCGATTGTGCATCAATCGTACACCGAGACATATTTACGCGCAAATTATTGCGCCGACGGGCGGGGTGGTGTTAGTACAAGCCTCAACGCTTGACGAAAGTTTACGTAAAGATAAAACCGGCAATGTGGACGCAGCCGGAAAAGTGGGTGCATTGATAGCGGAGCGTGCCAAACAAGCCGGGATTGAAAAGGTGGCGTTTGACCGTTCGGGTTTCAAGTATCATGGTCGAGTAAAAGCATTGGCCGAGGCAGCCCGCGAAGGCGGTCTGGAATTTTAAGGGTTAAATCATGGCAGACAACGAGCAAACTAGCATTGATATGCAGGAAAAGTTAGTCCAGGTCAACCGCGTCGCGAAAGTGGTAAAGGGTGGTCGGATTTTTGGTTTTACTGCATTAACAGTGGTTGGAGATGGTAACGGTCGCGTAGGCTTTGGTCGCGGTAAGGCTCGAGAGGTGCCGGTTGCGATCCAAAAAGCCATGGAATCGGCACGGCGTAATATGATCAGTGTCAATCTGAATGGGCACACTCTCCAATATCCAATTAAAGCCAGGCATGGTGCCTCTAAGGTTTATATGCAGCCGGCTTCAGAAGGTACTGGAATTATCGCCGGTGGTGCAATGCGGGCAGTACTTGAACTGGCCGGTGTGCAAAACGTATTAGCCAAGTGTTATGGCTCAACGAATCCGGTTAATGTAGTGCGTGCAACCTTCAAAGGCTTACAAAGTATGAAAGCACCTGAAGACATTGCGGCTAAACGTGGCAAGACAGTCGAAGAGATAGCGGGATAGGGTCATGGCTAAAGCGAAACGAATTCAGGTGACCATGACGCGCAGTGCGATCGGGCGGTTACCAAAGCATAAAGAAACCCTGCGTGGATTGGGGTTACGTCGTATCGGTCATACAGTTGAGTTGGAAGATACTCCGGCGGTACGTGGCATGATCAATAAAGTTAACTACATGGTTAGCGTGGTAGGAGAGTAAAGGTATGCGCCTTAATACACTAAGTCCTGCAGTTGGCTCCAAGCCTTCGGCAAAACGTGTAGGTCGTGGAATCGGTAGCGGTTTGGGTAAAACCTGTGGTCGTGGACACAAGGGTCAGAAATCTCGTTCAGGTGGCGGTGTTAAACCTGGTTTTGAAGGTGGTCAAATGCCTCTGCAAAGAAGGTTGCCGAAATTCGGTTTCACTTCTCGCAGTGGACGTTATGTCACTGAGCTGCGTTTACATGAGCTAGTTAAAGTAGAAGCTGATGTGATTGATATTGCTGCATTAAAAGCAGCTGATTTAATTGGTGATCATATTAAGTCGGTCAAAGTGATGTTGTCCGGTGAAATTGATAAAGCGGTGAAGTTACGTGGCATTAAAGCCACCAAAGGTGCCCGGGCTGCTATTGAAGCAGCGGGTGGGAGCATAGAGGAATAGATGGCAAAGCCGGGTGCTTCGTTAGCCAGCGCTAAGTCGGGTTTATCCGAGTTATTTCAGCGTTTACGTTTTGTGTTGCTGGCCATTATTGTATACCGGATTGGTGTACATATACCGGTGCCTGGGATCAACCCTGATAGATTAGCGCAATTATTTGAACAAAACCAAGGGACCATTTTAAGTCTTTTTAATATGTTTTCTGGTGGTGCGCTAGAGCGGATGAGTATCTTCGCACTGGGTATTATGCCGTATATTTCAGCCTCCATTATCATGCAGCTGATGACTGCGGTAAGCCCTCATCTGGAGCAGCTCAAAAAAGAGGGTGAAGCAGGGCGTAGAAAAATTAGTCAATATACCCGTTATGGAACGGTGCTGTTGGCGACCGTTCAATCTTTTGGTATGGCGATAGGTTTGGCCAACCAAGGGATCGCCTTTTCCGCAACATATACCTTTTATTTTGTTGCGGTAGTTACTCTGGTGTCTG
The DNA here is from genome assembly GCA_021736745.1 of Pseudomonadales bacterium. Taxonomy (GTDB): domain Bacteria; phylum Pseudomonadota; class Gammaproteobacteria; order Pseudomonadales; family IMCC2047; genus JAJFKB01. The sequence continues at coordinate 1,077 of JAIPFG010000075.1, read as the reverse complement.
GTGCTGTGTTCTTAATGTGGTTAGGTGAGCAAATTACCGAGCGTGGGATTGGCAATGGTATCTCGCTGCTAATATTTTCGAGTATTGTCGCGGGTCTGCCGAGAGCAATTGGGCAGTCTTTTGAATCGGCAAGGCAGGGGGATATTAATATTTTGCTGTTGTTAGCGATTGCGGTTTTGGCAGTGGCTACTGTGGGGTTCGTTGTTTTTGTCGAACGTGGACAAAGGCGTATCACGATTAATTATGCGAAGCGGCAGCAGGGTAAGAAAATGTATGCGGCGCAAACCAGCCATTTACCCTTAAAAGTGAATATGGCTGGCGTTATTCCGCCGATTTTTGCTTCTAGTATACTTTTGTTTCCTGCGTCAATCGGGCAATGGTTTGGCCAGGGAGAGGGCATGAGCTGGTTACAGGATATCAGTCTTCTGATAGCTCCAGGCCAACCGCTTTATATTATTTTATTCGCTGCGTTTATTATGTTTTTTTGTTATTTCTACACAGCGTTGATGTTTAATCCAAGAGATGTGGCGGACAATTTAAAACGTTCAGGTGCATTTATTCCTGGAATCAGGCCTGGTGAGCAGTCTGCGAATTATGTAGACAGTGTGATGACTCGACTCACGTTGTTTGGAGGCATCTATATTACATTGGTTTCTTTATTGCCATTGTTGTTGATAAATACGGCAAATGTCCCCTTTTACTTTGGGGGTACCTCTGTCCTAATCGTGGTGGTAGTGGTGATGGATTTTATGTCACAGGTGCAGTCGCACTTGATGTCACATCAGTATGAGTCATTACTGAAGAAGTCCAATCTTAAAGGTTATGGTAGCGGCGGAATGCTGCGTTAATTGGTGTTTGGAGAAGAGCATGAAAGTACGTGCATCCGTAAAAAAAATCTGTCGAAACTGTAAAGTGGTTAAACGGCATGGTGTGGTTAGAGTTATCTGTAGCGTTGAGCCACGACACAAGCAGCGCCAAGGTTAAGACTGGATCAAGAATCGCCGCTGGAATTCACTTGATTTATCTTGAATCAAGGGGTATTCTTCTGCGCCCTTCGCGAAGGCAGTTCTTATCATT
>JAIPFG010000074.1 GCA_021736745.1 Pseudomonadales bacterium | reverse complement strand
GTTTTGCTTCCTTGGTAAGGCAGTTTGTTTAAACTTGCCTTACACAAATATGATTTAGGCGCGCTTAAACAAGGTCTCCAAAATAAAAACCAAAAAAAGCTACGCCACTGAAAACCTGATTCCAGCGGTACGATTAACGGTTGATCGATACGATATTGATTCATAGCCTGTATCTTATGGATATTACCTTTGAATGCAAGCAGTTTTTGTAAGGCCAATCCCTAGATCACGCCTCGCTTGATTTGATCCAGCTCGATCGATTCGAATAAAGCCTTGAAGTTCCCTTCACCAAATCCTTCATTGCCTTTGCGCTGAATAAATTCAAAGAAAATTGGACCAATAACGGTGGTCGAAAATATCTGAAGTAACAACCCTTGCCCTTCGGTCGGAGCGCCGTCAATGAGTATGCGGCGCTTGCGCATTGCCTCTAGATCCTCACCGTGACCGGGCAAACGTTCATCAATCATATCGTAATAGGTTTCCGGCGTATCCTGCATCACAACACCACTTGCCTTTAGCAGATCAACGGTTTGGTAGAGATCGTCAGACCCCAAGGCAATGTGTTGAATCCCTTCACCGTTATATTGGTTCAAGTACTCAACAATTTGTGATTTATCATCACTGGATTCATTGATGGGGATACGAATCTTACCGCAGGGGCTTGTCATGGCACGACTGACCAGACCGGTCCGCTGGCCCTCAATATCAAAATAACGAATCTCTCGAAAATTGAATATACGCTCATAAAATCCTGACCAGGTATCCATATTGCCACGTCGGACATTATGGGTAAGATGGTCGATATAGGTAAGCCCTGCATTATTTGGCGAACTGGACTCATCATAATCCAGCGGCTCAAAATCTATATCATAGATATTCTTTTCACCGTACCGATCAACCAGATAAAGTCGACTGCCACCGATACCCTCAATGGCCGGAATATTTAATTCCATCGGCCCAACACGCGTTTCAACAGGTTTCGCACCCAGTTCCAGCGCACGCTGATAAGCCTTACCCGCATCCTTAACTCGGAATGCCATGGCACAAGCGGAAGGCCCATGTTTTTTGGCAAAATCCTGAGCAAAAGAATCAGGCTCAGCATTAATAATAAAATGTATATCTCCCTGCTGATGCAGAGTGACATTTTTCGATCGGTGCTTGGCTACGGCAGGAAAACCCAATTTGTGAAAAAGCTCTCGTAATAATGTCGGGTCGGGTGCTGTGTATTCAACAAATTCAAAACCATCTGTTCCGGCCGGATTATCAAACAAATCAGTCATTTTGATCTACTCACAAGAAGAATTACTTTAGATACAAAATAATACCCTTGAGAACCCGGATAAATTTTCCTGAAACGACACGTAAAAGAGAATATTAGGAAATAAATTTCAAAATTAGCAGACTTTCGGTAATGATCTTCCAAACGCTTTAAAAGAATCTCTTAGGCAGACACTTAACGAAAAAAACGGACTAAGGTGGTGAAAGCCGAGTACTGTATTTCACTTCTCTGAGGGTGAAACTTGAAGCCGCAGAATCGACCAAAGGGTGATTAAGCAGCTGACGCGTCAACAACCTTTCATAGGCTTCCACATCCTTCACCACGACCTTGAGGGTATAGTCATGACTTCCAGAAACGGCATAGCATTCAGTAATTTCAGGGAGCGAAGCCACAAAACTCTCAAATGTCAGCCGCGTTTCATCACTATGATGACTGAGCTTAACATTGCAAATAACGCAAACATCGAGCCCAATTATCTTACGGTCCAACAGGGCGACACGTGCTCGAATTACGCCTTTAGCCTCGAGATTTTGGATTCGTCGCCAAACAGAGGTTGGCGAGCTGCCAATTTTATCGGCTATTTGCTGATGAGTAAGACCTGAATCCTTTTGCAGCAACTCAAGAATATTTCGATCGATCCGATCCATTTTTGTTTCCATATTGGAGCTAGACAAATAATCAATCAATTATTCTTCGTATTGAAACCTTTGCATAGTGTGGGTGACTGATTATAGGAAAATAAAAACCGTCTTTTATACATAATAGATGCGTGTCCTCCGTCTATTGTTATCCGAAGTTCACAATAAATGCCTACTGGTTAAACATCCTAGCAATGTAAAGATTTCGTATTGCCTCTTCATTAGGTAAAAAAACCTATAACCCTAGAGCTTGGCGGCCATAATTTTTAATTTTTCCCCGTGATGGCTGCCACCTGATTATCAAGATAATTGAGCAGCTCATACAGCATTTTTTTTTGCTGACCATTCAAACCCGATAGCAATGATTTCTCCCAGTCCAAGGCCTTATGAGCAATCGCATCGTAGAGACCAAAACCCTGTTCATTCAACGCCAGGCGGATTGCCCGACTATCACTCTGGTCTTTTTCCTTAACTAAACACCTTTTTTGATCTAAGGCACTGACAGCCCTCGATACTTTTACTTTATCCATATGGGTACGCAGGCCAATTTCCTTAGCCAAAAGATGTGGATATTCTGCGAGGGTCGCCAGTATCCTCCACTCAGCAATGCTGATATCAAATTCTTCCGAGTATATTCGCGATAACGCCACGCTCACCCGCTCCGACAGGTTATTCAAGCGATAGGGCATGAAATTCTTTAATTTTACTTTTGGGTTGCTTTTATTACTCACGTGTTTTTCCGATTATAATTGACGAATTAATCTGCCATGCGCGAGTTTAAGCGGAAAACAAACTGGTTGCAAAAGGAACTAGTTTGCTTTAAACTAGTTTCAATTGTAACTATATATATTATATCTCCATTCGCTTACACCACAGGACATAGACCATGAGCGCCAGAAAGTGGCTAACTTTTCCGATTCAGGAAGGCGAGACGTCCCGCCAAGCCCATTGTGATTTTCCAGAAGGTACCTATGAACGTGAACTTGGCCGTGAAGGTTTCTTCGGGCCAGCTTCACATATGCATCACCAAAATCCACCCACTGGCTGGATTGACTGGGAAGGACCATTACAACCACGGGCTTTTGACTTTAACAATCTACCAGCCAGCAGTCATTCTCCCTATAACGCCCCGATAACCTTGGAAAACAATAACCTCGCCGTGCGCCTGTGGAAAACAGATGCCAACATGACTCATCTGGTCCGCAACAGTGATGGTGATGAATTGTTATTTATCCATTATGGCAGTGGCGACCTGTATTGTGATTATGGCCACCTCAGTTTCAGGGATGGTGATTACATCATGATTCCACGCGGGACGGCTTGGCGAGTGGAGGTCACCGACCCATTAACGGTGTTGATGATGGAAAATAAAGATGGCGCATATACAATGCCGGACAGAGGTATTCTCGGGCCCAATGCCATCTATGACCCTGCCATTCTTGATCACCCCAAAATCAATGACTCCTTTAAAGCACAGCAAGGAAATACTACTTGGCAGGTACACATTAAACGTCTCAACCAGCTTAGCAAGGTTACCTTTCCCTTTAACCCGCTCGATGCAGTTGGCTGGCATGGTGACAACACAGTGGTTCGCTTAAACTGGCGCGATATTAGGCCACTGATGAGCCATCGTTATCATTTACCGCCCTCCGCACACAGCACCTTTGTCGGTAACGGTTTTATTGTTTGTACTTTCTGCCCACGCCCGATTGAATCGGATCCAGGTGCACTAAAAGTCCCCTTTTTCCACAATAACGATGATTACGATGAGGTGCTGTTTTACCATCGCGGTAATTTTTTCAGTCGCGACAATATTGAAGAAGGGATGGTCACCTTTCATCCCTGCGGTTTTGCGCACGGGCCTCATCCCAAAGCGTTGAAGAAGGCGCTCACTAACCCCAACAAAGAAACCGATGAAGTTGCAGTAATGATAGATACGCGTTATTCACTTTCGGTAACCGAGGTTGCAGAAAAAACCGAGAACCTTGATTATATTAATTCCTGGAAATCACCTGGAAAGGATTTATAAACGTGAAACTTGCATCATTAAAAAAGGGCCGCGATGGCCAGCTGATTATTGTCTCTCGTGACTTAGCACATGCCACTACCGTTACCGACATTGCCGCTACCCTGCAACAGGCACTCGATAATTGGGCGGAACTGGAACCTCGCTTACAGGCCGTGTACGAGCAACTGAACGCCAACGAAATCAGTAATGCATTCACCTTCGAACCTGCGCAATGCGACGCACCGTTACCGCGGGCATACCATTGGGCCGATGGCAGTGCCTACGTTACCCACGTCGAACTGGTACGCAAAGCCCGTGGCGCGGAATTACCCGAATCCTTTTGGACCGACCCGCTAATGTATATGGGCGCATCGGATGCTTTCATTGGCCCCTGCGATGATATTCCCGTCGAATCAGAGGAATGGGGTATCGATTTCGAATCTGAAGTCGTGGTGTTCACCGATGATGTCCCCGCTGGCACAAAGCCAGACAAAGCACGCGACCATATAAAACTTATTGCGTTAGTCAATGACGTTTCCTTAAGAAACCTTATTCCAGGGGAGTTGGGCAAACAGTTTGGATTCTATCAATCCAAACCTTGGACCAGCTTTACTCCGGTTGCAGTCACACCCGATGAACTCGGAGCTAGCTGGGACGGAGCCAAAGTACACTTGCCCTTAATTAGCGTACTTAACGGCGAACAAATTGGCGCACCCAACGCGGGCCAGGATATGATCTTTGATTTTGCCCAGCTCATTGCCCATGCCGCAAAATCAAGATCCTTGATGACCGGCACGGTAATTGGCTCCGGCACTATCGCCAACGTCGGCAGTCCCACCGGATCTTCATGTCTCGCTGAAGTTCGATGTTTAGAAACCATTGCCAATGGCAAGCCATCAACACCTTTCATGCGTTTTGGTGATCGCATTCGCATTGAAATGAAGGATGCCCAGGGCAACTCCATCTTTGGCGCGATTGACCAACAGGTAGTGCAGTACCATCCACCCGTATAAGAGGCGATTTAAAACCAAGCACCGCCGAGGATTAGATATGGAACTTTTCACCTATCATCGCTCTTCCGCCGCCTATCGTGTAAGAATTGCGCTAAACCACAAGGGCATCAAATACACAGCAGTACCAGTTAATCTACTCAAGGCTGAGCATAGAGGTGAAGATTACCTGCGGATTAGCCCACAGGGGCTGGTGCCCGCACTGCGCTTAGATGATCGCCGTGTACTCACTCAGTCCAACGCCATTCTAGAGTGGCTGGAGGAAAACTACCCGGAACCAGCATTGTTACCACGGGATTCCTATGACCGAGGTGTGGTACGTTCCTGGGCGAATATCGTCGCCTGTGATATTCACCCCATCGACAATTCACGGGTGCTCAAATATTTAACCGGTGAATTAGGCGTTAACGATGAGCAGAAGCAAATTTGGTATCATCACTGGATTAAGCTGGGCTTTGATGTGCTCGAACAGCAGATCCTAGCGACACCCTATTGCTTTGGTGAGCAGATCAGCATGGCGGATGTGTATTTGATCCCTCAAGTCTACAATGCATTACGCTTTAATTTGGATATGACAAGCTATCCCAAAATCAAATCTGTATCCGAAAACTGTCATCAATTGGATGCATTCTTCCAGGCGGCTCCCGAAAATCAGCCGGACTCTCCAACCTAGGGGTCAAACCAAGCTGAATTCTAATGTTGCTTGTTAGATCTTTCTATGTTCCCACAACGACACCAATAATATGGTGCCATATTGCACCGATTATTTAATAGATCAAACCGGAGTAACTATGAGTCAAGTAGTAATAGTAACGGGCGGTACGCGCGGTATCGGTGCGGCCATTTCCCTCGCTTTAAAAGAAACAGGCTATCGCGTTGCCGCTTGCTATGCGGGGAATGAGAGTACCGCCAAGCAGTTTAAAGAAACAACAGGAATCCTTGTCTATAAATTTGACGTTGCCGATTTTGATGCCTGCCAGAATGCCGTAAAACAGATAGAAACAGACTTAGGTCCAGTTCAAGCGCTGGTGAATAACGCTGGTATTTCATTGGATGGCACCATGCATAAGATGTCCTTTGAGCAATGGAATAGTGTTATCCAAACCAATCTCACTTCCTGTTTTAATATGTGTAGAGCCGTCATCGAGGGCATGCGGGCGAGAAACTTTGGCCGGATCGTCAATATCGGCTCAATCAACGGTCAGGCCGGTCAATACGGACAAGTAAACTATGCTGCCGCCAAATCGGGAATACATGGTTTTACCAAGGCATTGGCTCAAGAAGGAGCGGCTAAAGGCATTACCGTCAATGCTATTGCTCCCGGTTATATCGACACGGATATGGTTCGCGCAGTGCCAGAGAATGTATTGGAGAAAATTATTGCGAAAATCCCGGTGGGCCGTTTGGGACAGGCCTCAGAAATCGCCAGAGGCGTGCTATTTTTAATTGCTGACGATGCCGGCTTTATTACCGGATCTACCCTCAGTATTAATGGCGGACAACATATGTACTGACACGGCAGGTGTGAAACCCTGTTTGGCTTCGACACCTGCCGAGATTAGGGAAGAATTACCTTAACCCTTCATTAATACTATCCAGGAAACGACTTCCCGGACAAAGTTCATTTTCAGTCAATGCGTTCAGCGGTTTGGACACTGTCCCCAATACCTCATGCAGGTCATCAGAATCGTGCGCCATATAAAGTAGGCCGGTTAGAATTTCACCCGCTTGCTTATGGTGGTATACCGCTTCCATCGCCGCATGACGATCATGGATATCAAAATCTGCGCCAGTCTTATGCAAATGCACAGCCGAGCCATCATGCATGCAGACCTGCTGAGTAGTGCCGGCTTGATAGCTGGTGCAAATTTCTTCACGCATCGGCACAAAGTCCACCGCCATGTGGCTCATGTGCTCGCGCACATACTGGTATCCCTTGGTCGAAGCGACACTATTATTGAAGGTGACACAGGGTGAGATCACATCAATTAATGCGAAACCTTTATGAGTTATTGCCGCTTTAATCAAAGGCTCCAGCTGACGCTTATCACCTGAAAAACTACGGGCAACAAAGGTCGCGCCAATTTGTAGCGCCAGACTCACCAAATCCATCGGCTCGTAGGGATTTGCTATTCCCTTTTTGGTGGCAGAACCTAAATCCGCGGTGGCGGAATCCTGACCTTTGGTCAAGCCATAACAACCGTTATTCTCCACGACGTAAAGCATATTCAAATTACGCCTCACCACATGCATAAACTGCCCTAAACCAATAGAAGCGGAATCACCGTCACCGGAAATACCAATGTAAATCAAATCCCGGTTGGCTAGATTGGCGCCCGTCGCCACGGAAGGCATCCGCCCGTGCACGGAGTTAAAGCCATGCGATTTACCTAAAAAATAGGCGGGACTCTTGGAGGAACAACCAATTCCCGATAATTTAGCCACGCGATGCGGCTGTATCGACATTTCAAAACAAGCGTTAAGTATGGAGGCGCTGATAGAGTCGTGCCCACATCCAGCACAGAGCGTCGAAATTGCACCCTCATAATCACTTTTGGTTAAACCCAACTCATTAGTGGGTAAATCCGGATGCCTAAATTTCGGTTTTGAATAACTCATGACTTCACCTTCTTCGCCGTTTTACGAGTAATCGGCGTGACTTTGTTATCTGATAGTGAATCCCGCATACTCATGGCAATGCTACGTGCGGTGATGGGCATGCCGTCATAATGCAAAATGGAAATTAATTTATTCGGTGGTAATTCACCCTCATTAATCAGTAACCGTCGTAATTGTCCATCACGATTTTGCTCAATAACGAACACTACTTCATGCTCAGAAATGAATTTTTCAACATCCTCATTAAAGGGGAATGCCCGAATTCGAATAGTATCAACAGCATGTCCTTCTTTCGCCAGCATTTCTACCGCCTCATAACAAGGTGATGCGGTGGTACCAAAGAAGAGTGCACCGACGGAGGTTTTTTGCTTCGCCATTTTGATCTTCGGTGCAGGAACATATCGCTTAGCCGTTTCGAATTTTTTCAATAACCGCTGCATATTATGCACGTAGGCCTCACCGTCTTCCGTGTAGGTGGCGTACACATCGCGGGATGAACCGCGAGTAAAAAAGGCCCCTTTTTCCGGATGGGTTCCAGGATAAGTACGATAAGGAATACCGTCCTCATCCGTATCCAGGTAACGGCCAAATCGAGCATCCATGTTGTCCAGATCTTTTGCCGAAAGAACCTTACCACGGTCGAATTTTCGGCTGTCATCCCACTCCAGTGGTGGCGACATATGTTCGTTCATACCCAAATCGAGATCAGACATCATGATAATCGGTGTTTGCAACCGATCAGCCAAATCAAAGGCTTCCGCCGACATATCGAAACACTCCCGCGGCGTTGAGGGAAATAACAATACGTGCTTGGTATCACCATGGGATGCATAGGCTGCCGCTAAGATATCCGGTTGCTGGGTCCGCGTCGGCATTCCGGTTGATGGTCCTGAGCGCTGAACATTAATCAGCACAACCGGCACTTCCGCAAAATAAGCCAGACCGAGAAACTCCGTCATTAGGGAAAGTCCCGGGCCACTGGTGGCAGTGAAGGCCCGAGCACCATTCCAGGCAGCACCAATGACAATGCCCATCGCTGACAACTCATCTTCGGCTTGAACGATAGCAAAGTTGTTTTTCCCGGTACCCGGATCAATCCGCAAACGTCGAGCGTACCGTTCAAAAGCTTCCACGACAGAGGTTGACGGCGTGATCGGATACCACCCTGCGACCGTTGCCCCGCCATAAATGGCACCCAATGCCGTTGCGGTATTGCCATCCATCAAAATATGGTTAGTGTAGGAAATGTGCTCACCAATTTCGCTGGCACGCTCAACACGAATACCCAGCGGGCAGGTGAAGTTTTCCATTGCATATTGATAACCCAACTCCATCGCATGCACGTTAGGCGTGATTAACTTTTCCTTGCCTTTGAACTGATCAGAAACCAGATCCTTTAAGACGGCAAAATCAATATTCAGCAAGGCGGCCAAAGCGCCCACGTAAATCATATTTTTAAACAGAAGCCGCAACCTGGCGTCATCATATTCACGCAAACAGATTTGGGTAAAGGGAATACCAATAAACTCAACATCTTTGCGCATTAACCGGGTATCAAGCGGCTTGGTCGAGTCGTAAATAAAGTAACCACCGGGGTCCACGCTTTGAATATCATCCGCCATGCTTTGAGGATTGACACATAACATGATATCGACACCGCCTCGACGGCCAAGATAACCTTTTTGGCTGACTCTCACTTCATACCAGGTAGGTAGCCCCTGAATATTTGAAGGGAAAATATTACGTGGACTAACGGGTATCCCCATGCGAAAAATGGATTTAGCAAACATATGGTTAGCACTGGCAGACCCTGTACCATTAACATTCGCAAACTTAATAACAAAATCGTTGACTGCTTCTATCCTGCGCATGTTCGCCCAGCCTTACTCACGTTATATAAAAATTTCTGCATGTCCCAAGCGCCTGTCGGACACCGTTCCGCACAAAGCCCACAGTGCAGACATACGTTCTCATCCTTAATCATGACTCTACCGGTTTGCTTCAATTTGGTTGACGCATACAGATCCTGATCAAGGTTTTTCGCCGGTATTCGCAGCTGTTGCCTTAGAATCTTCTCGCTCGCATTCGACAAAAAGTTAATGCAGTCAGTAGGACAAATATCTACACAGGCATCGCATTCGATACATTTATCCTCCGTAAAAACGGTTTGCGCATCGCAGTTCAAACAGCGCGCCGCTTCCTGAAAGCCTAACTCAATATCAAAACCCAACTCCACTTCTACCTTGCGATCAGACAAGGCCAGTTTTTTGTCCGCATGAGGTACCGGAACACGTGTTTCCGTTGAAATTTGGTTATCGTAGCTCCATTCATGCACCCCCATTTTTTGACTGGTCAGGGTAACGCCAGGACCTGGACGGTCAGCAACCAACTCCTTGCCTTTACAGAACAGATCAATTGAAATCGCTGCCTGTTGTGCTTGGGCAACGGCAGTGATGATATTTTCCGGCCCAAAAGCAGCATCTCCACCAAAAAATACCTTGGGGTGTGTCGATTGGAAGGTGACTTTATCTACTACTGGCATACCTTTGCGGTTAAATTCCAGGCCCAAGTCACGTTCAATCCATGGAAAGCTATTGTCCTGCCCAATAGCTATCAGGACATCATCACACGGAATATGTACTAAATCTTCGTCCGTCGGCACAAGGCTGCGCCGTCCTTGGTCGTCATATACCGCCTCCACTTTTTCAAAAAGCATACCGGTTAACTGACCACCCTCATGTACGAACTCCTTTGGTACGTGACAATTAAGAAACTCAACATACTCCGCCATGGCATCTTCTTTTTCCCAAGGCGAGGCTTTCATCTTATCAAACTCAGAGCGCACCACGATCTTTACATCTTCACCACCAAGTCGTTTCGCCGTGCGGCAACAGTCCATTGCCGTGTTACCACCACCTAACACAATCACCCGCTTGCCAATACTATCGGTATGCTCAAAGGCGACGCTGGCCAACCACTCAATACCCACATGGATATTGGCTTTCGCTTCCTCGCGCCCAGGAATATCCAGATTTTTACCACTAGGTGCGCCTGTGCCTACAAAAACTGCATCGTAACCTTTCCCTAACATCTCTTTTAGGCTGTTTACATAGGTGTTAAACGTCGCATTAACACCCATATCCAGAATGAAATTTACCTCTTCATCCAGCACCTGAGGCGGTAATCGAAAACTGGGGATCTGGCTACGCATCATACCGCCAGCTTTGGCCTGATCATCGTACAGATCAATGGTATAGCCTAACGGCATCAAATCTCTTGCCACCGTCAGGGAAGCAGGGCCCCCACCAATCAAAGCAATCTTTTTACTGTTTTTTCGCGTCGGTATTTGTGGCATGTAGGCTGACACATCACCCTTGTTATCCGCCGCCACACGTTTCAAACGGCAAATGGCTACGGGCTTTTCCTCACCCCGCCCTCTGCGGCATACTGGCTCGCAAGGCCGATCGCAGGTACGCCCTAAAATACCGGGAAAAACATTGGAGTCCCAGTTCACCATGTAAGCATCCGTATATCGCTGCGCAGCGATCAACCGAATATACTCTGGCACGGGCGTATGCGCCGGGCAAC
>JAIPFG010000073.1 GCA_021736745.1 Pseudomonadales bacterium | reverse complement strand
GTCTATTTGCTTTTGAATATATGCCTGCCAGTGATCCGCGTGGGATTTATTATGCATCCAGAAGCCCACATAAAATAAAACGGTGGCAGCGAGTAAGGCGCCAACACCTTCCATAATTTCTCTACTGGTGCCACTGATGGAAATCAACGTCTGGGCGGCGACCCAAGTGGCTGCTCCGGCAACGAGCGCTGAAATCCACCCTAAATGTAGATACCTTAAGGCGTCCCTCCGGTTGGTTCGCAGAAGAACTGTTGTCAGGGCAATTACCACCAGTAAAGCTTCTAAACCCTCTCTCAAGAGGATAACTAAACTGGCGCTAAACAATTCTCCGCTTGAAAGCGAAGCCGTTGTAAGCAAGCTTTCCGCTTGTGCCAGTTTCTGGAAAGTAACTGTTAGGGCTTGGTTTAATTCCTGATTATTTTCACTATGGCTGAATTTTTGTCGAAGCGAAATCAAAAGGGACTCAAGCTCATCTTTGAGATCCTTGCTTTTCGCAGATAAACTAACTTCCACCTGTTCAAAACCATCCAAATAGGCGCTTACGGCGAGATCATGGGCTTTGTTGTAGTCGCCAGTGTGATATGCATCCAGTGCGGCTTCAAGCTGTCTTCGCGTGATAGAAATGGGATCGCTTGCTTGGATAAAAAATTGTTCTGGGTTAGCGCGCAGTGTCTCAATTTGGTTTCTTTGGTCTGAGGGTAATTCCTTGGACAGAATGTTAGGGCTGTAATTGATCAACTGTTGCAGGGAAATAACGGGTTCGGCCTGCTGTTGTGATTTGGAGGAGGATTGGAAGGCAAGGCTGCCTGTATAAAAGGCCAGTGACCACTTTTGTTTTTCAGTTAATTGGTTGAAGGCCGTCATGGCTGTACCCTCAATACCATGAGAGATGGCGTCATACAAGCCAAGAACCGATCGGTTAGAAGCGCGAATTTTGTCTATAAAATTGGTGGGTGGGGGCTCTAATCCCGTCGCCTGGATGCCATTTCCTTGCCCTGTTTCGCCATGACAACCAGCACAGCTTTGTTGAAATAACAACTGATTTTCTCTTTTTGATAATAAACTCTCTGGCACAGAAGCTTGTGGTGCCAGTGTCAGTAACGAGGCTCTCAAATCAGCGGCTAGCGTCTGAATTATTTCAACTGGTTGCTTGTTGATAATGGCTACCTGAAGTGCTTTAGCTTTATCCGTAATGGGGCCATTTTTATCTGCTATTTCCGTTAATTGGAGACTTTTATCAAGAATCAGTCCTGAAAATTCAATCATTTCCTGATGTTCTCCCGCGTTAACGATCTCGCCATTTTTTACGGCGGCAGGGTAGTCAACACTAATATATTCCGCGAGTTGGACAAGTTGGCGCAGCTCAGCGAGATGATCAGTACCGGAAGCAAAGCTGGTGTGAGCACCGAAGGCGATCAGGAAAAAGAGACCGTAGCGTTGGGTTTTTCTGATAGAAAAGTGGCGCAGGGTATTGATAAAGGTTAAAAGAAATAAAGGCATAGTTTGCTTCTAAGTAGATAATGAGAATGATTCGCAATTATAATATCTATAGTGGCTATCGAGTCAAGCTTGTTGGTCAATAATATGTAACTATTAAAATATGGGGGCTTTACAATGTTACCTTTTTAGCATCATAGACGCGCTTTGACGGTTGTGATTAAAACATTTGTTATTTCCCATTCTATAGAAGATAGGCTGCACTCAACAATGATAAGGACCAGATGACTGCTCAAAGTTCATTTATTCGTTTTGTTCCCCTTCTCTTTGTTTTGTTGTGGAGCACCGGATTTATCGGGGCCAAATACGCGTTACCCTATATCGATCCATTTTACCTGTTGTTTATTCGGATGCTGTTGACACTGCTGGTGTTTGCAGCATTCAGTGTGTTGTTTAAGTGCCAATGGCCCAGCTTTAGTCGAGGGAAGCACCAGATGGTGACTGGGCTATTAGTCCATGCCTGTTATCTGGGTGGTGTTTTTGCCGCAATGAAATGGCAGATGCCGGCAGGCATTACGGCTATCATCGTCGGGTTGCAACCACTTTTGACCGCCCTTCTGAGTTGGCAATGGTTTGGCGACAAATTACGGTTATCACAATGGTTAGGGTTAATTTTGGGATTGCTGGGGGTAATACTGATTTTATTGAATGGGCAACATTCGGGCAATTTTGAATTACGTATTGAAGCGGTTGTGGCTGTCTTGTTGGCGCTGCTAGGGATATCTTTGGGAACCTTGTACCAAAAACGTTTTGGAGGAGGGGTCGATTTAATTGCTGGCTCAGTCTATCAATATCTGGCCACAGCGATCGTAATGGGAGTGCTGGCGTTTGTTTTTGAAGAACGTGTCATCGAATGGAGTATGACGTTAATTGTCGCGCTGACCTGGCTGGTGTTTGGCCTGTCGGTTAGCGCTATACTACTGTTGATGTATATGATCCGTGAGGGGGAATCGGCAAGGGTTGCCAGTTATTTTTATCTGGTGCCGCCCGTAACGGCCATTGAGGCCTGGATTTTATTTGGTGAAGCGTTATCAAAAGTCCAGATGGCAGCGATCGCTATTACCGTTTTGGGGGTTTACTTAGTCCTTAGGCGAAACTGAACAACTGCGACTTCGTTAATCGGTGATCTGGTCACCTGGAATAGTTTTTGTTGGAGTGCGACGAAAAGGCTGCAAGAGGAGCTGGTCCAGCCAAAGCTCTCTAGGTGACCGAAAGGAATCCAATCCCAGCTCCATCCTTTCATAGCCATCCCGAGGTTTATTCATGTAGGTGCCAAATATCCGATCCCAGAATGAAAAAAGCGTACCGTAATTACTGTTTGTTTCAGGGCGCCAGGATGAGTGATGGATACGGTGCATAGCCGGAGTGACCAATACCTTACGGACAGGTGTATCGATATGTTGAGGTAGTTTTATATTGGCATGGCTAATTAAGCTGACCATTTGGTTAATCAGTACACGAAGAATAATAGCGATAGGGTGTATTCCCAAAACCATAATGAAGGCCACTGATAGGACAGCCGAGACAATTCCCTCAAATGGATGATGTTTTAGCTCGGTGCTTAAATCCACGTCGGGATCACTGTGATGTAATCGGTGAAAGCGCCAGAGTAAGGGGACTTTGTGGTAAGTCCAGTGGAGACTGAAGTGGTAAAGATCAAAGAATAAAAATCCAACCAATACCCCGAACCAGGAATCGAAACTCAGCAGGTTAAACAATCCAATGGAATGCTTTGCCGCATAAATAGCGGCCGTTATGGTTGTGACTGGCATGAGCCAGTGAATGAAGTATTGATTGAGTAAATATAACCCCAGGGTATTCCACCAGCGCACTGGCCGTGAGTAACTGGTCTTAATCCAGGGCCGTAATATTTCCCATAACAGGGCTAGAATGAAGCTCAACCATAAACTGTAGGTTAGTAAACTGGTCTGATGGGTAATAATATAATCCGCCATTGGCTAAGTATGGGCCATGACTGAAAAGAGGCCAACTGAAAAATGAAGCCGCTGTTTTTTTGAATACGAAGTGGGAAAGAACTTCCAGCTTGAAGTGTCAGTTATTTTTACACTGCGGAAGAAATTTAAGATTCATTCGATTTAACTTGCTGTTTATAAAAGGGTTATATATTTGGTCTGGATTATGCTTTAGTTTTGAAGTAATTAAAAAATAATTAGACGCAGGGAAAAGATGATGAAAGAAAAACTGATATTGATGGCAATCTTGGCAGCAACTGTTTACCCGGTCTGGGCAGGGGTAGATAGTACCGTGCCATTGCCGGAGCCTTCAACTATTGGCTTGTTTGCTGCAGCGGCGGTAGCAATAACCGTTTTGGCCAAGCTAAAAAAATAAGCGGCGTTCTTCGGAGCCGGTTCTCTAATGCGACCAATGAGAGCAACTTTGCTCTGAGGTCGGTGGATATCTTCCGCTAATCATAGCGGTTTTGATAGTGAGAAATGTTATGAAAGAAAAACTGGTATTGATGGCAATCCTGGTGACAACGGTCTTTCCAGCTTGGGCAGGAGATTCTACGCAGCAACTCCCCGAACCTTCAACCATAGGACTTTTTGCGGCGGCAGCTATTGCAATAACCGTTCTGACCAAGTTGAGAAAATAGTTTGCGCTAGTTGTATTTCTTTGATTTGAGAGTGACAAATCCTCAAAAAGCCTTTAACGCAATGTTAAGGGCTTTTTTGATCATTGGAACGGTGTTTGCGAGCATCTTTTCCAGTGCTGCTGATAACCTGCTTAATCCACTGACATCAGAGACTGACAAAGATCGTATTCATTTTGCGGTAAACCAACTGGTACGGTCGCAACTAAACTCCGGGTTTTTTCCTTACGATTTTGATTTCATGACGGGCAGAGAAACCGATATGGAAAATATCGATGGGATGAATCTGGTGAGACAAACAAGCGCAGCCTTTGCTCTAGGCGAATATCTCACCTACTTTAATCACGAACCCGCTCGAACAGCATTGCTGGGGTTTCTGGAAAATGCAGTTTCTAACTCGCTACCCATTCGTAAGGGCGATATCCAAAAATCATTGGAATGGATGGGATTTTATAATAGGTGGAGACTTTGGCACTCTCTTCGTGAACCACTGTATAAAATGGGTTTGCTCTTTGCTAAAGAGGGTAATGCAAAATTGGTTTCTACCAGCGGCGATTATGAACGGGCATGGACAGGCGCTACAGCGTTGAGCATGATGGCTGCAATTCAGTACTTTGAAACGACCGGAGATCCTCTTTTTAATGAGGCGATTTCCCACTGGAAGAATGGGCTGCTGGTACTGAAAGTGCCTCGACGTGGATTTAGAGAGGCTCCTCATTATTTGACGGAATCGCCTTATGTTAATGGTGAAGCCTGGTTAGCTTTGGCTGAGTTTGATCGTGTCTTTCACGGCGATCTTGTCTTTAAAAACTTACTTCGTCAGCTGGATGAGTACCTGATTGAAAATTACAGCAATGGTCATAATCGGCTTTTTTACAGCTGGGGCACGATGGCGGCGGTGGTGAGAGCCAGGGTGACGGGCGATGAGCGTTTCACAGTATTCATCTATGGGATAACAAAGGCCTATTTAGATAACCTGGAAAGCCCCGATTTGTCCACAAGCAATAGCTGTGGCTCGTTAGAAGGTCTTGCCACCTTTGTCGCCTTTATGCAGGCAAAAGGAAGAGCGAATGATCCCCTGGTGTTAAGGGCATCTGATTATATTACTCAGGCAATGGGCATGAACAGAAAGTTACAAATTGATGAGCACACTGCTGAGATATTACCGAATGGAAAACGCTATATCGATAAATTGGAGAGGTATAGCGGTGCGTTTCTTGAATCATTAAAAAAGCCCTTGATGCAGGTTGACTTAACCGGGCACTGCCTTAATGCCATGCTGCGTCTTGAGAGGGTTGAATTGACGCGTTAAGCAGGAACCTATCAGTCACTCAATAACCCTTCTCAAGACGGTAAAGTGCTAAGCGAACGTAAAAATTTATGTCTAATTAAATACCTCAGTTTTATCAAACCTGCTGATTAATCGCTTATTCCGTCATGCCCTCTTTGCCAATGGAGGGCTATATGTTTTGCCATAAAAGTCGGCCAGATTAAGTGATGACTTGTATTTTTAAGTTTGCTCTAAGGTAGGGTAGATTGATTTTGACGTAGCGGAATTCCTGGGATGATTGTTAATCAGGTTACGGAACTCCATGCCAAACCAACGCTCACGAATAAGCCACCAGTCTTTCAAGCCGCGATGGGTCAGAACGTCATACATAGATTGTTCAAAACCGATCCAGAGTTCCTCTTCTAGGGCACCGTCTTTACACTGGATATAGGCGCTTTGCAATACTCTAAAAAGCTGGGAAGCGACCGCTGAAAAACGTACAGTATCGGCGGGATTTAATCCTTTAAAATCGGCCAGACCACGATACCAAATATCTGCGATTTCATGAGAACCAGCTAAGTCAGAGGTAAAGGTATTGTACATTTGAACAAAGGCTTGTGAAGCCGCTATCTTTGTCGCCTTTGTATTTTGGTTAAGTTGGCGGCCAACATAAACAAGCGACAAAATAATCGCAAAAACCCCAATAATTTCTGCCAAATAGTAGGCCTGTGCAAGGGTGAATGTGTCCATCATTTCCTCCTCGTTGATTTTCAACTAAGGCTGTTTCTCTGAGTGGTTCCTGTCTATTTTAATAGTAAGGCAGAACGGAATCATTACGATCGCCGTTGGGAGTACTTAGAAGTGAGAATGGGTATTCTTAATTATCAATGAAGTACCTGTTTCTTGTCATTAGAAATGAGGAGGCAGCTTTTACTCACTGGGGAAGTTCGCTTCCGTGGAATTCTCCTTGCAATCAATCCTTGTAGGAGGCATTCAGGGCGTTTATCCTACCTATACTTAGCCGAGCATCGCTCGTTCTTTTACTGTCGGCGTAATGGTTTCGTCATGAGCTTTCAATTCCTGCAAAGCCTGTTCAATCCACAAAGCATTGCCGTTATAGGCGCAAGTGCACGCCCGCAACGGATAGGTAACGTCTTGATGCGTAACCTGTTGGCGGGTGGATTCGATGGTTTTATCATGCCGGTAAATCCGAAGCGGGAAGCTGTTACGGGGTTGCTGGCCTATCCCAATATCGCCGCTTTGCCGCATACGCCCGACCTGGCGATCATCTGTACACCTGCGGCAACGATTCCGGCTATCATCGATGATCTTGGCCGTCGCGGCACACGTGCCGCCATCATCATGGCCGGTTACTTGTCGACCACACTCGACGCTGATGGCCGACCACTGGATGAGGTGATTCTTGAGGCTGCGCGCCGATACGGAATTCGCCTGCTGGGCGGCAGCACGTTGGGCGTCATGGTGCCTAAAGCGGGTATCAACGCAACCTTCTCGCAGGTGCGAGTAGAGCCGGGTAAGCTTGGCTTTGTTTCTCAATCCGATGCCGTTGGCACCATGGTGCTGGATTGGGCGCTGCCAAAGCGTGTGGGGTTCTCCCATTTCGTGTCTCTGGGCGATGCGCTGGATATTGGCTTCGGTGAGGTTCTCGACTTCCTCGCCAGTGATCCGGATACGCAGGCCATTCTGCTCTATATCGAGTCGATTCGTGACCGGCGCAGCTTTATGGCGGCGGCGCGTGCAGCGGCGCGGAACAAGCCGGTGGTAGCGATCAAGGCTGGCCGCGCACCGCACAACCGTAACATACTGGGAAATGCAGAGCCCGCATTTTTGGAAATGTCGAACCTGGTCAGTGACGATGATATCTTTGAAGCGGTGCTGCGACGTGCCGGCATCCTCCGTGTTGAGCATCTTGATGAATTGTTCGGCGCCGTGGAAACAGTGGTTCGCTCGCGGCCAATGAAAGGAAGCCGTCTAGTAGTGATCAGCAATGGCGGCGGTGGTGGTATCATGGCCGAAGACAGCCTTTATCTTGGCGGCTATACAATGCCTCAGCTCGACGAGCAGACTGTGTCGCGGCTAAGGGATATCCTGCCGGCGAGCTGGGATGGCAGCAATCCGATAGACATGCGAGTTGATGCCAGCGCGGAACGTTACGAAGCGGTACTGAAGGTGCTTTGTGAAGAACGTGCAGCGAACGCCATACTGGTGATGCACACGCCTAATGCCCTATGCAGTAGCATTAAGATTGCTGATTCGGTAATTAAGGCAGCAAAGTCCATTACCTGTAACCTGCTGACCTGCTGGATTGGCGACGAGAGTGTCGCCACCGAGCGCACGCGATTCATCGACGCTGGCATTCCGACGTTCTCCACACCAGGACGCGGTGCCCGAGCTTTCCTCCACATCGACAATCATCGCCTCGCACGCGAGCTATTGATGCAGGTTCCGCCATCCATCTCCAATCGCTTTTCGCCTGATATTGATGCCGCCAACAAGGTCATTCAAGCGGCTCTCCTTGCTGGCAGAGCAGAACTCACCGAGGTCGAGTCAAAAGCCATTCTTTCTACTTATGGCATACCGGTAGTGCCGACCCACACCGCAGTGGACCCGCCGCAGGCAGCGCAGGTTTCGCAGCGTATCGGATTTCCTGTGGCACTAGCCGTCATGTCACACAATTTGCGGCGTAAGTGGGATATTGGTGGCGTCGCTCTGAATCTGGAAACTGCCGAAGCGGTTGAAGCCGCCGCCCGCGGTATGATCGAACGGGCACGGATTAAGGCCCCAGGCGTCACCATCAATGGCTTCAACCTACAGTCTATGCTGCCGCGTGGGCATGCACGACAGTTGCAGATCGGTGTCATCACCGATCCGTTATTCGGCCCACTGATCATTTTTGGTGAAGGCGGGCGTGCGGCGGGACTCCACCAGGGCATGTCGGTAGGATTGCCACCGTTGAACCTGCCGTTGGCGCATGACCTGATTGATCGTAGTCGCGCCGCCGCATTGCTTGAAACCTTCCGTGGTGATCCCGCCGCCGATCGTGAAGCCATTGCGCTAGTGTTGATGAAGGTCTCACAACTGTTGATTGATCTACCCGAGATCGTTGAACTTGATATCAATCCGCTGTTCGCCGATGACAAGAGCCTGAGTGTCGTCGATGTCCATATCCGACTTTCGGCAGAACCGGTAAAGCCGCATCGTTTCGCAATCCAGCCGTACCCAAAGGAACTGGAAGAAATCGCTACCATGCGCAATGGCCGCACAGTACTGTTCCGCCCGATTCGTCCGGAAGACGAAGCCGCACATTATGACTTCCTGTCACACATGAGCGAACAGGACCTGGTTTACCGCTTCTTCCATTATGTCAAACAGATTCCACGCCCTTACATGGCTCGCTTGACGCAAATCGACTATGACCGTGAGATGGCATTTATCGCCTGCGCCCAGGGCGAGGATGGGAAAGATGAAACACTCGGTGTCGTACGTATCGTTGCCGCGCCGGACAACCAGACTGCCGAATTCTCTATCATTATTCGCTCTGACTTAAAGGGCCAGGGCCTTGGCTCTCGCCTGTTGAAAAAGGTGATCAATTATTCGCGCGATTGTGGCATCCGCCTGTTTAGTGGTGATGTGATGAATGATAACAAGCCGATGCTGGACATGCTCAAGGCATTCGGCTTCAATTTCGGACGCAGCGAAGAACCTGGTATCGTTCGCTGCACACTCGATCTTCAGGCTTCGTCGGTTCAGGACTGAGCTAATATACTAAGCCCTCTTGGTATAGGATTTCTACACCATTCCCTCCGCCAAGTTCTCTCGGCACCTTCGGCGCGCACTTTTCTCAATACGTCACACTAACCGCTTCATTCCATCAGAGGTAAGAATGGCTGCTTTTCACAACCCATCGCATTGATTCGCAGTTGAAAATCAGGCGACCTTTGGCCGGTAAAGTTGAGGCTTCTTAGAGATCACCAGTTCCCCCTCTTTTCAGGTAGGGAAAGAAAATTAGCAGAGTGAAAGGCGTAAAGGTAAATTTTCCTAATAGGAGTTAATCAAATAAGCAAAAATTTGAAGTAGCATCCCAAACGACGGTCAAGAATGATCATTCGTTGCAGATGTCCCTTTACATAACGTTTACAGAGCGTCTCCTTGTTCTTGACCACAAGACTCGAAATTTCAATCGGATGGTTTTTTCCTTTGAAAAATTAGTTTTCTAAATGCAGGGAGTTCCTATATGCTCAGCGAGTAATAATCGTTAAATCTTTAGAGCTCCTAAAACAATAATATTTCATAGAGATGAAACCGATGTGTAAGCGCCCGATAGCCTCTATTACCCTGTACTTGATTTACTCTTTATTCATCGTTGGCTGTGCTTCATCTGGTGTTGCGAAATACGGTGGTGCCCAACCAGAAGATGTCGCTTCCGAAGTCAGGATTTCTGTAGGTGAAGCGCCTGATTTGCTTCAGTTTACAGGCCCTTTAATCAGTGAACGGGCAGGTTTTGGCGAGTTTACCAAGGGTATGCTTAAAGGGGGAGCGAATTTTGGTTCTCAAATATCCTTTGAAGGAACCCAATCAGCAGATTTAACGAATGTGCATCAAATCATTGTACAGCTGCAATATACCAATCTTGGTGGTGTATATCGGCGCTATGATCGTGCCGGCATCGAAGGTTTAGATGAACAGCTCACTGTTAGCACACTGAGCATGGACAGGCACTATCAAATAAACAGCGTGAACATGACCGAAGCCGTTGCGATAACTGTACAAGAAGCCGTGCTTCGCAAACTGGCTTTGACGTCTTCTGTAGTCCTTAAACTTGGAAACGCATCAGGCAACATCGAACAGCTGGTAATACCGGGCAGTTATATCAAAGGCTACTTACTGGCAGTGGATCGGGCAACCCAAGTTGCTCAGCCTTTATGATGCGGGTGTATATAGGGCGATGCCTTTTTTTAAACAAGCAACGATGCTTATTGATAGTGGCCGCCGTTATTATGCTCAGTGGGTGTGCTGGCACACCGGTAGCTCCGCCAGATTCTCTCTATCTTGCCGAAGTCATCGGGTTTCCTTTTGGCAAGTCAACTCGGGCCATGATTCTCGAAAGTGGTGAGGCTTACCAACGGCTTGTGAATTCAAAGATCAGTGATGACGATATCAGGGATGGTAGCCTCGAACGTGGCCGGGTATTTTGCTGCGGAGGCCCCAATGAGGGTGGTTGGACACCGGTATTCTATGTGCCCTATGACCTTGGCCTTGAGCTTGGTGATATCGTGGAAATTCGCGCCGGTGTTTTACCGGACAAAATATCTGCTGGCACTGCCCATATTGTCACCCGGGTTGTTCTGGCCCACAAAGAGAAAACCAAAGAAGCCAGCTGTCGTTGGGATCCGCCCAATGAGCGCTTATGGCTGCGAGTTATTTATTGTGACTGGATGTTGGCTGATGGCTGGGTAAAAGAACGTGGAATTGGCAAACCTTGGTATAAATTGACGGGTTCAGAAGTGAAAGAATAATGGAGAAATACTCAAAACATACTGCCCGGTTTTTATCCTGTGCGGTCATTCTGATGCTCAGTGCCTGTTCAAGCACTCCGCGGCTGAATTTGCTTCAGGATAGCGCTAAGGTCGCGATACTATCCCCGGTTGTAACACAACAGGGCGGAGCACTCAAAATTCATAATCAGGCCATTGGAGGGGATGCCAAAACCGGCGTGGGTTCAGGCGCTCTGGCCGGAGCTGCAGTGGGATTGTCCTGTGGTCCGCTGGTTATCTTTTGTGCGCCAGTG
>JAIPFG010000072.1 GCA_021736745.1 Pseudomonadales bacterium | reverse complement strand
CAATTACGTAACAATGACGTACAGAACTTTTATAGCACGATTACTGCACAACGTAATTTTCTCAGTGAGCATCTGCTCAGATGGGGGCACCACTGGTCAGAGAAGGTGATTGTCTCAGCCAGAACCGAATTCTTTCGTGGCCTCGGCCTTTTAACTCGAGGCTCACTTTGTGAGCTCGCGCAGGTGCTAGAAATGAAACTACCAAAAAGGCTTTCTACGCCCTTTTCTACCACCTCATTAAGGGATGCGGACAAAATAAAAACGAGCCGAATGTAGGCTCTCGCTAATCAACAACAAAAAACTTTAATGAAACACCAGCAGATATCTGGCTGCTGATTGAATAACAACAGGAATCTCTATGTTTGAAATATATGTAACGGATCGAGAAGGTATAGAACATCAACTAAATATCGGAGAAGGTCAAAAGTTGATGGACGTTATTCGGGATGCAGGCTTGCCGGTTGATGCAACCTGTGGTGGCGAAGGAACATGTGCGACCTGTCATGTCCATATCGACCCTGACTGGTACCCTAAGTTACCAGAAATCAGTGACAGCGAGCTTAATTTCATTGAAGCAGCAATGACCTTCGAACCCGACTGCTCCCGTTTAAGCTGCCAAATTATTTTTAATCAACAACTGAATGGTCTAAAACTGCAAATTGCTGACGATGAATAGCAATCCCAGAAATGAAGAATATAAAGTTATTGCCTCTACTTGAGCCAATATAGAAGATAGGGTTCCATATGAAGATAGCATTGCCAATTTTTATCTGTGCACTTAAATGACAAAAAAATTAATCACCATCTTCATGTGAAAAATTAAATTCAACTTCGAGTAAAAATTCTCCTCAAAATAACAACCGAACACAGTTCAAGTAACACCTAGTAGCTAAATGCTCAAGCCATAACACTCATATTAATCGAAGTTTTTATGAGGAGAATTTCACGCTTCATTTAAATCCCAAGTGTAATATTAAAATCGTTATTAACCCCAAATTTCTTCATCCGTCGGTACCACCCGATTTTCTAACGTAAAACCAATCCTTTGTGTATTAATCATATGCTTATAATTAAAGTTCTCTGAAATAGAATTATTACCCCAGGACCCACAACCTAAAGTTCCTGTTGGTATAAAACCATTTTTTAGGCTTCCACCAACGGACAAGGAGCCAGGTTCATTAATGGCAACCCTACTTACCGGAACAGATAAACCAATCTGCTCTATATGCTTGAGGTTGTTAGAGTGGATAACACAAGTGTGCCCCTTACCCCTAATTTCCAGGTTAGTACACGCTATAGCTATCGCTTCTTCAAGCGTTTCATATTCAAATAAAGCTAAAACGGGGCACATCTTTTCGCTTCGCAGTACATCATCAGGAAAATCATTACTTCTAATTAAAATGACTTTTGTAGTATCTGGAATGGGTACATCTGCTAATTCGGCAACCGTTTTGGCACATTTACCAACAACCTCTTTAGCCGTATAACCATTTTCAAACAATACCTCTCGAAACCTGTCAGCAACTTCCTGATCTCCTACGTAAAAGGCACCCTGCTCTTTGAACGCCTTGATCACTTTCTCAGCATCCTTTTTCGGAACGATGATAGACTGATCACCGGAACAAATAATGCCGTTATCAAAGCACCTTCCTGTAATGACCTTTCTGGCGACGTCTCCATAGTCGACATCGTCATCAATAATCGTTTGAACATTACCTGCGCCAACACCAAATGAAGGCTTACCGCTGCTGTAAGCCGCATTTACCATTGCCGGGCCACCCGTTGCCACAATCACATCGACAACCGACATCAACTTGTTAGTCGCGTGAATAGAGGGTTCTTCAATACACTGTACTAGATCATTTGGTATGCCCATTTTTTTCAACTCGGCATTGATCATATCAACCGTTTTAATGCTGACACTTTTTGCTTTGGGATGTGGCGCAATGATGATGGCATTCGCTCCCTTTAACGCGAACATCACATTACACATAATGGTCATGGTAGGACTGGTCGTGGGTGTTACCGCGCCGACGATACCAACCGGCTTAGCTATGGTGATCATCCCCTGATCGTCTCTAGGTTCAATGACACCAATTGATTTTTTATCTTTGAGGTAATTCCAAACATTGCGTGACTTTCCTTGATTTTTTAATGTCTTATCTGTGACATTACCCATTCCTGTTTCATTCACGGCATCGATCGCCAACTCCTCAGCATTATCAAAAACCACTTTACCCACAGCCCTGACCACATCATCAATTTTTTCCTGAGGCCAGGTTGCAAATATCTTTTGAGCTTGATGTGCTTTTATCACCATATCTTCTACTAAGTCAGTCATCTTCTTCCTCATACAATTAATCTTTATTCACACAAACCAGGTATTATTTCGCCAAGAACATTAACAATGGTATCGATCTGATCAGGCACGATAGTTAACGGGGGCGACATACAGATTGCATCACCAATACCTCGGACCATAACGCCTTTTTCCCAAGCAGCTTGTAGCGCTTTGCCACCGAGTTGGCCTTTATTCGTTGCAGACCCTCTTAATTCAACAGCCCCCATCAAGCCATAATTACGCACATCTATTACCTCGGGCATTGCCGCTAAACTATGGAGCGCATTCTCCCAATAAGTACCAATTTCTCCGCTCGCCCGGGTTAATAATCCTTCTTTTTCATAGATATCCAGGGCCGCCATACCCGCTGCACAGGCAACGGGATGACAGGAATAAGTATATCCGTGGTAAAACTCCACTGAGGACTTCGCTTGATCCATGCAGGTGTTATAGATTTCGCTGCTGACAAAGGTGGCAGAAAGCGGAACAGCAGCATTAGTGATACCTTTAGCCGATGTAATCATATCGGGAATTACATCAAATTCTGTCGCGGCAAAAGCAGAACCCACTCTTCCCCAACCAGTAATCACCTCATCAAAAATTAATAACACATTATGGTCGTCACAAATCTCTCGCAACCGCTTTAGATACCCAATTGGAGGCATAATAACTCCGCCAGCACCGGCTACCGGCTCCACAATCACGGCGGCCACTGTTTCTGCATCATGGAACTGCAACATCTGCTCCAAAGAATCGGCTAACTCTGCCCCAAACTCCGGCAAGCCACGACTGAAAGCATTACGCTCAATATCGAGGGTATGTGGCAAATGATCCACCATTAACCATTGCCCAAATGTACTGAAATTTGGTGTTAGACCACCCACAGAGATGCCCCCAAAGTTCACCCCGTGGTAGCCCTTTTGCCGACCAATAAATCGTTGCTTTTGTCCCTGTCCTTTGACATTCCAATACTGCAGCGCTAGTTTCAGAGCAGTTTCCACCGCTTCTGAACCGGAGTTCCCAAAAAATACGTGGTCAATACCCTTCGGTGTATGACTAATCAGGCGCTCAGCGTAATCAAAACCGATTTCATGGCCGAAATTAAAAATTGAGCTAAAATCCAAACGACCTAATTGGGCATTTACTGCGTCAGCGATCTCTTTGCGACAATGGCCTAAATTGCTACACCAAAGCCCGGCAGTAGCATCAATCACTTCGCTGTCATCCTCTTTATAGAGCATAATGCCCTCAGCTCTCTTAACAATCCGTGGCGCACTTTTAAAGGCTCGATTGCCGGTAAAGGGCATCCAAAATGCGTCCATTTTCATCATCTAATCCTCTTCTTTAATGCTATGATAAATCCTGACCAACAAACTCAAACAGAGTGCGTTCATTGATTATTCTTGGTTGACAAAAGCATTATCCGATTTTTAGAAAATCCAAAAAATTACAAAATCACAATTTTAAAGTTGATAAAATCAAACATATAAAATATCATTTAAAATCATATAATTAAGTTATTAATTTATTGGAATAGCATGAAATAAATCCGCTAAATTAATTATTTAGTTGATTTTTGATACTTTAAATTTTGACTAATTTTTGGATATTACAATGGCAAGATTGGGGTTTATCGGACAGCTCAGCGATATTGATCTTCGAATGTTGAAAGTTTTTCTTTCTGTCGCCGAAAATGGCGGATTTGCGGCGGCCGAGCAGGAACTAAACATCAACCGATCGACCATAAGTATTCATATTTCTGATCTTGAAACCCGTATTGGTATGCAGCTATGTCAGCGAGGTCGAGGCCGATCGACCTTTTCGCTAACACCTCAAGGAGAGGCCCTGTATCAATCAACCAAAGAGTTTTTGCAGTATCTGGAAACTTTTCGCAATCAGATCAACGCCATTCAGTCAAATATGACGGGGAATCTACAAATCGCTCTGCCTGACGACTGGTTGGAAATGAGCAGCGCCAGTTTCGATCTAGCACCCATAATAGCCCAATTCCGTGAACGGGCACCAAGAGTGACCCTAGAGGTCGTTACACGCGCCCCTCACGAATTGGATTTTGATCTTTTAAACGGGAAGGCTCATCTCGGTGTCAATACAGTTCACATAAAGCGTCCTGGATTAGTGTACACACCAATCTTTAAGCACCAAAGCCACCTTTACTGCAGCTTAAACCACCCTTTGTTCAAAATTCCTTCAGAACAATTAGATGCAGAAACAATCGTGGAATATGACTTGGTCGCTTCTGGCCATAAAGTACAGGCCGAAACCAATAGTCTGATCAGCTTATTTCAAAACAGGGCAAATGCAGACCATATGGAAGGTTGCTTATTATTAATTTCTTCCGGGAAATATATTGGATTTCTCCCCGACTACTATGCTCACTCACGGGCAGACAAATATCATTTACGACAACTGCTACCAACAAGTTTTAGTTATCACGCTGAGAATGCACTGATTTATAAAAAAAGCACACTCAACAACACTGTCGCAAACTTATTTATTCAATATTTAAATGAAGCTATTCATCGCCCTATTGACCCACCGAAATAGCCCGCACCTCTTTAGGTGTCTGTTCAAACTTGGATTTAAAACAGCGATTGAACGTTGTCTGATCCGAAAAGCCCCAACGATAAGCTAGCTCAGCAAATGAACGAATTGGTTTTTGAGGGTTAGTTAAAACTGCATAGCAGGCTTTTAGCCTTTCTTCTCGGATCCATCCCGATACAGTCCAACCGGTAGATTTAAATAGTAGGTGAAGATAACGTATCGATACACCACATTTTTCCGCAATCATATGTGGAGACAATTCAGGGTTCGATAGGTTTAAATTAATATAATGATAAATACGGTGGAGATGAGCTTGTTGAGCAGCACTTTCCGTATGCGCCAAACTATTATCCATAGAGTTTAATACAATGGCCAAAAGATCAACCAGTTGTTCACTATATTTTAAACTGGCTTCATCCGAAATATATTTGGCCTGTTTCAATATCGAGTGCAGGAAATCAACAAATAACGTACATCCGGCCTGCGCTCGAACCAGGCTCGTCGCACAAAAATTCTCTGGACCCGCCACTCGATCTCTCAACAGCACTCCAGGAATACGTAAGACCGTCATACGGTTAGCCTGAGAGTATTCAAAAATATAGGGATCCGCACTACCTTCTATAAAAAAACTTCCCGGCTGACATTCAAGGTCTTTGCCATTCTGTTCAAAATGCGTATTAGATAATTTGGGGATGGTAATCAGAAAATAATCTTCATTTTCCTGGCCCACATGATACCTTTCACGACGATAGGACAGCGGTGTGGACTGAAGCTGGGATATTCTTAGATGCCCAAAGTGGATACTTTCGAGCGTCCCGCAAAAAGGCCCATTACTTTTATTAGGGACATTCAACAAAAGGGGGAAATAAACGTTATTGACGATATCATTCCAGCAATCAATCGGTCTACTGGAAAGCTGAGAGTTCGCGCTGTATAACTGTTTTTCCATTTTGATCCTACATCACATGTAAGTCATGGTTTAAAGTAGTTGATACTTCAAATCATTTAATAAGTCAATAATGGAAATTCATCTCTGACCCGGAAATCAAGAAACAAGCCGCCTCTAAGGACGGCTTGTTATTAGTGGATATCCGCTAATAGCTAGAAGGTATAGCGCAACGAAACACCCCACCAACGAGGCCTTCCCTGAGCCTCTTCATTACAGCCACAAACCTGTGATAGGTCGAAACCTAAGGTATTATAGCGTTCATCACTTACATTTTTGACATAGACATCCACCAGCCAAGCACCCTCTATGCTTTCCCAGCTTGCCCGAAGATTGCCCAAGGTGTAACTGTCTATTTCCGTCGAACTAAAATTTGTTAAATTGTGGTAGGTTTTCGATTGATAGGTAACGTCTCCTTGCAATGCCAGCATTCCTCCAAATACCTCAAATGGAAGTGTATAGCGGATTAAACCAGACGCTGTCGTATCAGGCGCAAAGGTCGGTTCAACATCTTTGGTTAAGGTTGAAGTGATTTGAACATCTTCTACCGTTGCATCAAAGTAACCAACATTGAACATCACATCCAAATTATCCGTTGGCGACGCGATCAGCTCCAGCTCAACCCCTTTGGTCGTGGCATCGTTATTGGTAATAAGATTAGCAAAACCTAGCCATCTTGCTGCTTGGTAGTCCTTGTAATCATAATAAAACACAGCCCCATTAAAACGCGCAGCACCATCCCAGAGCGTCGATTTAAAGCCTATTTCATAAGCGGTCAAGACTTCTTCGTCGTAAGCAATGGTCAAGGGATCAATTGATGAGCCCCCGGAATTAAAGCTGCCTGCTTTCACCCCGCGATTAATGCCACCATAAATCAGCAAACTATCGGTCGGCGTCCAGTCGAGCTGCAACTTACCCGTCCACAAGGTATCGCTGGTGTCATCTGAAAAACTGACAATAGGAGCAACCAAAGGATCCCATTTAAAGTTAACTGGGCTCGGCAGCACAAAACCAACATTGAAGTCATAATCCTTTTCTTCCAGGGTAGCACGCAAACCAGCAACCAACGTCAAGGTCTCGGATAAATCGAAATCAACTTGGCCAAATAATGAGTAGGATTTAGTTTGCAGTGAAGCCTCCCGAGGCTCATCAAATGAGCCAAAACCGGAAACATTATTCGGCAATCCTGACAGTCCTGAAATATTATCGTTTTCAATATCGAGATAATAAAAACCAGCAACCCAGCGCATAGTGTCGGTTTCACCATTTAATCTAAACTCTTGCGATAAAGTCTCCTCTTGAGACTCCTGCAACCAGATAAACTGATTTACAGGCGCACCTTCCAGATCAAGACCAACAAACTTATCAAAATCCTTATAGTCGGTAATAGATGTAAGTGTCATTGACTCAAGATCAACAGTCAATTTCATCGTAATGCCGCTGGTTTCAAACTCATTGAAATCGTCAAAGGCGAAATCACTTGACGTGTCAAAGTCATTGCCATCCGGATCAATGTAACCCCAAAAATCACCACCGGCAACTGGTCGCAACCCATCAAAATCACCATCAAATGTGGTATTTACGCAGGCACCTGTGGCAGAAATAATTTCGCACATATCAAGGCTGTTGGTATATCGACTTCCAACTTGCTCGCCATTTCCATCTAATGTGGCGACAGTCTGAGCAGACTGGTATGCTCCAATCGAGGTTGTTGTCTTGGAACTAAAACCGATAATGTGGAGTTCGGCTTTTTCATTCAGTTCAAATAGCAACTGGCCGCGAAACGCCCACGTATCATCATTTCCTAAATCGGAATTGTCACTCAGATTATTCAAGGCACTAGGGTTGCCCGGATCGCTATGCAATAAGGTAGGATCCGCTGTAAAAGTGTTCTGAGGATAATTATTGTCAACATATTCATCAAATCGGTTATACATGCCTGACAAACGCCCCATGACACCATCCGCCAATGAACCACTAACCGCCCCCTCGAATCGCCGCTGACTGTATGCCCCTAAAGTCACATCAACATACCCCTCTAGCTCTTCAGTCGGCTTCTTACTAATAAAATGGATCAGACCACCGGTAGCATTACGGCCAAACAGTGTTCCCTGTGGACCCTTTAATGCTTCTACCCGGGCTATATCAAAAGTCGAAAACATCTGTCCTTGCTGCATAGCCACATAGCCTTCATCAATATATACCGCATTTGGTGCTTCTACATGGTCATTAAAGTCATTTTGCGTAACGCCCCTAATCGAAAACTGTGACATTTGACCAGCAAAACTACCCGAAACAGATATACTCGGAGTAAACCTTGCTATATCAACACTGTCTTCAACACCAAGTGAGTTCATTTGTTCACCGGAAAAGGCAGAAATTGCTATTCCGACATCCTGTAAAGACTGTTCACGTTTTTGAGCGGTTACTACAACTTCCTCCAATACTCCAGCCGAAACTCCTGCCGTTGCAGCAAGTGATACTGCGGCAACACAATGGGTCAATCGATTGAAGCGCTTATAATAGTTATATTTCATACTTTTCTCCTCTTAATCACTTTCGCATTGCTCATAAAACCCTTACCCTTTCTTCTACTAAGCAGAGACAGCCTACAGTTAAGAGCATCTACTTTATTTACGTAGCGTGCAGAAATATTTAGCCAGCAGTGCAATAGCCCCTGTTTAAGTGGCAATTGCGGTCATACGGTAACAGCCAGATTGATCCAACTGTATTTTCCAACCAGGGCGCACAACAATAGTCGTCGTCGCCTCTTCTATTAATGCAGGTCCTTCAATGGCGTTATTTGCCTTCAACCTATCGCCCGCATAAACCGGTGCCCGCACCCAATCACCAGTGCCATCTATCAGTATCTCCCTATCCTCCATTAGCCCTGATACCGGATCAGAAGTGCCAGCAGCAATTTTCGGTATATCGGGCTTGTCAATTCGCGCCGTAATGGTGCTTTCCAAATTGACTAACTCAACCGGATTATGTGGCTCATTGTAAGAAAACAGTTCTTCATGGCGTCGATGGAAATTAGCCAACAATTGCTGACAAACAGACTCCGTAATTTCTCCTTCACTAACCTCCACGGTACATTCATGTATCTGCCCCACGTACCGCATTTCCGCACTCCGAGAAATACTGATATCTTCAGATTTAAAGCCATCCGCGATCATGTGTCCGACCCCACTATCTTCCAACGTCATAAATTTTTTGTTTAGTCCTTCAATATCTGAATGCTCGTCAATTTGCATAGGGAACGTCGATAGATAGTTATACTTAACATCAGAAATAACCTGTCCGAAGGCACATAACCCGGAGGCTACTTTAGGAATCAATACTTCGTTGATACCTATTTCTTCTGCTAACGCCGCAACGTGCATCCCTGCGGCACCGCCAGCACAGACCAACACAAAATCTCTCGGGTCATAACCACGCTCAATCGAGACCCGGCGAATACCACCTACCATATTCAAATTAACAATAGTGCTGATACCGTAAGCGGCTTTCTCAACCGAAATACCCAATGGTTCGGCGATGTGCTCACGGATGGCTTCATATGCCGAATTTCTATCCAAATGGATACTCCCTCCTAGCACTGCTGCAGCGTTCAGATAACCCAGGACAAGATTAGCGTCGGTGACTGTAGGAAGTGTTCCACCTTTCCCATAACAAACTGGGCCGGGGTTGGAACCAGCACTTTCTGGGCCAACCTCCAGTAAGCCTTGCTGATTAACACTCGCTATAGATCCTCCCCCAGCCCCAAGCGTTTCAACCTGAATCATGGGCACACCAATCCGATAACGTAGAAAATCAATATTTTTATTTAGATTAGTTTGGCCTCCTTTGGTCAGCGTAATATCAAAGGACGTACCCCCCATATCAACCGTGATCACATTATCAATATCAAAGGGTTTTGCGGCATATAATGCGGCTTGAGGAGCGGATGCCGGCCCGGAATTGATTGCATTAACCGGGGTTTCGCTCATCGCTTTTCCAACGGCAAGACCACCGTTAGATTGGTAGAAGCGGACCGGGTAACGTGCCCCCAGCGACTGAAAGAAAGCGGCTATTTTTTCTACATACCGGCTCATTACCGGCGTTAAATAGGCATTAACTACAGCAGTTGAAGTTCTCGTATACTCTCTAATCTGAGGATAAATTTCAGAGCCTACGCTGACAAAAACATTTGGCATGAGAGATTGCACCATCTCCTTTACCCTTTGCTCATGCACTGGGTTTAATACAGACCATACAAATGATATGGCGACACTCTCTACACCTTCCGCTGTAAAATACGCTACCGCATCAATAATTTCCTGTTCATTCAAGGGCGTGCGTACCGTGCCATCAGATAAAATACGTTCATTAATCGGCCGTCTTAAATGACGCGGCACCAACATCTGGGCTGGTGGGTAAGCCGTGTCATAGCGATAACCCTCTTCCTTATGGCCCAATCTGATCTCGATACTGTCTTCATGCCCTGAGGTACAAAGTAGTCCTACTTTTGCTCCTTTCTTTTCAATCAGGGCATTAAGCGCAACGGTTGTGCCATTGATACACAAATCACACTGCTTGATAATTTCCTCAGGGCTTTCACCCAAATCCGCGCTAATCTGCTCAAGCCCGGCTCTGATAGCGATGGTGCCATCTTCGGGTGTCGACGGACTCTTATATAATCGAACTTCACCGTTATTTTGGGCCAAGACAAAATCTGTGAACGTTCCCCCGGCATCGATACCGAGACGATATTTACTATCCATAATTTTCTCCTAATGACTCGCTAGTTTGGGCTACACATTCGCTCGCATCTGCTCTCTGGCAGAAGCATCAACTTCTAGAGTTTCACCATTAATACGCAAACCGTACTCGGTCAAAGCTGCCTCTACAGACACCAGCCCGTTTTTAACATCCCATAAGACATCCTCAATCGGACGCTTAAAGGGATCACCGAAACCACCACCACCTGGGTTTGTATTAATTGCTCGCTCACCTGGCTGAATAGTCGTCATAACATTCCGTTTATGCATTTCTGTTCCTTCTTCTCGTGCTATAACCAGACTACCAAGCTTGGCTTCTTTGATGCCGTTATATGCTCCGGCAGCACCCATCGTCGGAATTTGACGACCTTCTCCAAACCCAATAACAGTCATCTCATGCCCAAGCGGTTCTACCTCCCAAGCCGTACCTGAGCCACCACGATACCTACCGGCACCGGCACTATCCTGCACCAATCCATACCGATGGATAATAATAGGGTAGGTATACTCCAGTAACTCCACATCACCCGAACTTAATGCGCCAAAACAACAGAGTGGTCCACAGGCGTGCCAACCATCCATGTGCTGTGTCGCT
>JAIPFG010000071.1 GCA_021736745.1 Pseudomonadales bacterium | reverse complement strand
AGCGCCAGGGTCCAGGTCAAAGACAAACAAACCCATGTCATAGCGGATTCAGGACAGATTTATACTGTGCAAATTGGTCGTCTTGAGGCCGACTTTACGGCGAGTCCGGCGGGCGGCGATTTGGTAATTCAATCGACACTGGCTGGTCCCGTTGGTGATGGTTTACGCATATTGCAGGAAACGCCGTTAAGAAAGACGTTATTTGATTTGGTCGATGACTTTAAGGCGCAGGGTGATATGAGGCTGAAACTGGCGTTAGGAATCCCGTTGAAAGGTCAGTCGCCGTTAAAGACAGCTGTTACCTTGGAAACTGATAACACCACATTTTCAATTCCTTCGTTGAATCTTTCCTTCGATCAAATTCAAGGAAAATTTGATTATCGTGAGAGTACCGGATTGAATGCAAAACAAGTCAAGGGGCTTTTATTTGATCAGCCATTTCAGGCAAATTTTGCGTCGATAGTCAGAACGGAAACAGATGGTCGGCAAAAACAACAGACACGTATACAGCTAACTAGCGCAATCACTGCTAAAGCATTAGCGCAATGGGTTCAGCATCCATTGTTTTCACGGTTTGAGGGTAAAACTGACTATCAAGCGGAGTTGAATTTCGGCGCGAAGGAAGGTAACGGAATTGTTATCTTGTCGGAGTTAAAGGGTATCGATATTCATTTGCCGCCGCCTTTTACCAAAGCGGCCACGCAAACAAAACCATTGACCTATATTATTAGTTTGGATGGCAATCCGATCCACTATCTCAGCTATTCCGATCAGTTACAATTTGCCCTACGCTACGGGGCCGGAGGTTATCAGCAGGGTGAGATAAGCGTTGGGGGAGAGCCCGCGATTTTTGAGGATATCCCAGGCATTCGCCTGACAGGCGGTATCGAGCATTTGGACGTGGCTCAGTGGCAATCATTATTAAATACGTTGTCCGCCTCTTCTGCTGCGGAGATTAAAGCAAAAACAGAACCCTCTGCCAGCCAAAAGAAAACGGAAGACACCGGTCTTGCACTCCTAAAACAGGTGCGCTTGAAGGCAGAAACATTGACGTTTGCCGGCCAGGAATTGGAACAGGTGATGCTGGATGCAGAACAGAATAACCGTGATTGGTTGCTCAAGATTGAGAATCCAGTAGTTAAAGGTCAGGTGATTGCTTTCGGTAAAGAAACAAAGCCGATGGACATTAAATTGGATTATTTACGTTTGCCGAAATCGTCGAATGAAGGTACTGACCCGCTGGTGGAGGTGATACCTCAACAATTGGCTTTGGCCGATTTTAGCGCCAAGGAAATTAACCTTGGTGAGCGTCATTATGGTAGCTGGTCCTTTAATATTAGGCCGAATGATAAAGGGGTCCGAATAGAAAAGATCATTGCCAATGCGGGTGGCCTGAAGATTTTAGGTGACATGGACTGGTTACATAATGAAACGGGCCACAGTAGTCGTTTTGTTGGCGAAGTTAGCACTGGCGATGTTGGTCAGGCGCTCGACAATTGGCGCTTTACCCGCTCGATAGAAGCGAAGGAAGGGCGTGCGATTGGTAATCTGAGCTGGTTAGGAACGCCGGCCTCTTTTTCGCTGAAAAATTCAAGTGGAGAGTTGGGGTTAAAAAGTAAGGAAGGTCGTTTGTTAGAAGTGGAGGGCTCCGCCAATGTGCTTCGGCTGTTTGGCGTTTTTAATTTTAGTTCTTTGGCAAGGCGTCTACGCCTCGACTTTTCCGATTTGTTTAAGAAAGGCTACAGTTTCGATACATTAAAGGGGCAACTGGCTTTTCAGGCAGGTGAAGTGCAAATTATTGATTCATTAGTCATCGATGGACCATCGGCGAAGTTTAAAATTGATGGGCGTACCGATCTGATAAATGAGCAGTTGGATCAGGACATGATCGTGATATTGCCGGTCGGGGATAATATTCCCATTGCCGCGACAATTGTGGGTGTTCCTCAGGTGGGTATCCCCCTGTATTTGTTAAACAAGATATTTGGGGATATGTTTGAGCGTTTCACCAGTGCGCGTTATCGAGTAACGGGACCTTGGGATGACCCGAAGATTGAGCTGGTAAAAATGTTTGAAAACCGAGCGGAAAAAAATGAGCCTGCGGTGGAGAGTGGTACCGGTTCTGCTTCAACAGATAAGAAAGAGGTGAATTAAATGACATGCATCGCTGCGATACAAATGGTCAGTGGTGATCAGGTTGAAACCAATCTGAATATTGCCCAAGATTTAGTAAGAGAGGCGACGGAGCAAGGTGCACAACTAGTTGTTTTGCCAGAAAATTTTGCTCTCCTTTCCACGGCAAAACTTCAGCAGGCAGGTGAGCGTGAAGTTTCATCGTCTGGACCAATTCGCCATTTTGTTTCCAATTTGGCCAGAGATTACAAGGTATGGATTGTGGCCGGTAGTATTCCTGTAGCGGCCCGACCTGATGGCCATGTGTTGGATAGTCGTGTTCGTGCTGCCTGTTTTGTCTTTGATGATCAAGGCCGTGAAGTTAGCCGTTATGACAAAATTCATCTGTTTGATGTGGATGTAGCGGATAGTTATGGTAGCTACAGGGAGTCGGACAGTATCGAGCCTGGTGAATTGGTCCAGTTGGTTGAGACACCTTTTGGTCGCATTGGTTTAAGCATTTGTTATGACCTTCGGTTTCCTGAATTATTTCGACTGTTATTGGATAAAGGCGTGGAAATAATCACGGTTCCTTCCGCATTTACTGCGGTGACGGGTGCTGCGCATTGGGAAGTGCTGTTACGTGCCAGGGCAATTGAAAACCTTTGTTATGCCGTGGGAGCCAATCAGGGTGGGCGTCACTCAAAGTCACGAGAAACTTTTGGCCATAGTATGATCATTGATCCTTGGGGTCGCGTTTTGGCTAAAAAAGAAAAGGATGCTGGTATTGTATTGGCCAAGATTAATTTGGATTATCTGAAAGAGGTTAGGGCACGAATGCCGGTTGCTCAACACCGGCGACTCTGGGGGCGGGACTAAACGTCATCAATTTGCGACTCAGATTCGTTTGTTAAGGCGCCATCAACTCTCTTAATTCACGAAAGAGTTTTCGAAACCCGCCCAAGTCTTTACCCTTTTCGCGCTCCTTGAGGGTGTTGCGGATTAACTGCCGTAAATGTTGAACGTTCGCTTGAGGGTACTCCTCAATAAGTGCCGTGATGCTGCTGGGGTCATTGAGTAAACGCTCTCTCCAAGCTTCAATCTGATGAAAATGCTGAGTGTGTGTCGCATGACTGGAATCGAACAGGTGTAAAGCCTGAGCAATGGCCTCAGCATCAGTTTTACGCATCAAGCGACCAATGTACTGTAATTGACGACGTTTTGCCTCATGCTTAGTGAGGCGTTGATATTCCTTGATGGCGGCAGTAATACTCTCCTCCAAGGGCACTTGTTTAAGCTGACCTGGATTCAATTCCGTCAGACGTTTACCCATTTCTTGTAGGGCTTCCATTTCACGTTTTATCTGGCTTTTACTTTTTTCGTCCGATTCAGCATCGGGGGAGTAGGGGTCTTGTATCATGCGGTCATCACTCTCATTGGAACTGCCATTGGCCATTCAGGCATAAA
The DNA here is from genome assembly GCA_021736745.1 of Pseudomonadales bacterium. Lineage (GTDB taxonomy): Bacteria > Pseudomonadota > Gammaproteobacteria > Pseudomonadales > IMCC2047 > JAJFKB01. The sequence goes on along the minus strand of JAIPFG010000071.1, from coordinate 7,728 downwards.
ACAGGGTGGCGAGGCCCAAAAAAGCCATAAAACCAACCACATCGGTAATAGTGGTTAAGACAACGCTGCCGGCAATGGCGGGGTCAATACCAAAGGTACGCAATAAACTCGGTAAAGAGGCGCCAGCAATGGCGGCCACCACCAGATTAATGATCACGGCTAAAGCGATCACTATGCCAATGGTGTTGTCCTTAAACCACCAAGTAGCGACGGCCGCTACGACAACGGCCCAAATTAAGCCGCTGATCAAACCGACGATGGCCTCGCGACGGATTAACCAACGGGTATTGGAGCCTGCAACATGGCCTAAGGCAATGCCACGTATCATCAGTGCCAGGGTTTGGCTCCCCGCAACGCCACCCATACTAGCCACGATGGGCATCAGGATGGCGAGGGCAACGACTTTATCGATTGCCGCCTCAAACAGGCCGATGACATAGGAGGCTAGAAACGCAGTAAGAAGATTGATAAATAACCAAACAGAACGCCTTTTGGCAGTTTTGAAGATTGGGGCGAAAGTGTCTTCATCCTCATCCAAACCGGCCATCCCCATAAAGGAGTGGTCGGCCTCTTCTCGGATAACATCGACCACGTCATCGATCGTAATCCGGCCGAGAAGTTTACGGTTTTGATCAACGACCGGTGCGGATACCAAGTCATGACGTTCAAATAACTGAGCGACTTCCAACTCCGGCATTTCTGCAGTGATAGTAATAACGTCGGTGTTCATCAGTTCACGAACGGTGGAACTCGGATCACTGACGAGTATTTTACTGATGGGCAGAATACCCACAAGTTCGTCTTTGCGGTTAACGACCGGCAGATTGTCGGTCATGTCAGGAATTTTGGGGTGTAGCCGCAGATATCGGAGTACAACATCAATGGTAATATCGGGCCTTACGGTAATGGTGTCGATATTCATCAAACCACCAGCCGTGTCTTCTGGGTAGGATAATACCTGCTCCAGGCGCTGACGATTTTGACTATCCATGGACCTCAACACTTCCTGGATCAACTGATCGGGAAGTTGCTGTAGGAGGTCAGCAATATCATCGAGATCGAGTCCGGAAGTGACGTCGGCCAATTCCTGAGGATTCATTTTGCTCAGGATTTCGGAACTAATGTCTTCGCTAAGGTGCTGGAGGATTTCACCGCCCAGTTCACGGTCGATCAGATTCCAGAGAATATTACGTACTTTCGGTGGGGATGATTCAAGTAGGTGCGCTACATCCACCGCCGGTAAGCTTCGGTTAAGAATCCGACGTACCTGGACAAAGGCGCCACTGTCGAGGGCCTCATTAAGGTTGAGCAGTTGCTCTTTGGTTGTGGCGCTGTCCCGATGTAGCATAATTCTTCCTAGCGAGCAGTGTCGTAAGCAAACGAGAGAATCATTAAGGAAAATGAGCAGAGGGTTCTTAATTGATTCGTTTTGAAATTACCCGTTTACGCTGGGTCAAACCAACGCGGATTTTCGCAGCAATGCTTATCGCTTGCAAGAACAGCCGTGTGAGTGTGGGGAAGAATTAAAATTAAGTGGGAGTTTCTTGCTAATGAGTTAAGCCGGAACGGATGGCATAGAAGGTCGGCAGAATCAAAGCTATCATTTGGGGGGTGGGGATCAAAAATTTAAATCTATAAGAAGCGTTACGAGCAGGAGCCCTGATTGAATACTATGTCTTTATTCCGCCTCATCAAAACGATTGTTGATCAAATTTTCGATGGCTTGATAGGCTGAATCCTCATCATTGCCCTCCACCTCGATTTGAAGTTGAGTCCCTTGGCTAGCGGCTAACAACATGACGGACATGATACTTTTTGCATCGACCATTCGTGATGCATGCCCTATCTTGATTTGGCTGGAAAACCCGGCAGCCTCACTGACAAGCTTTCCTGCTGCGCGGGCATGTAGCCCGAGCTTGTTAATAATCGTGATTTGTCCCTTGATCATGAGTCGATTGTTCCTAATTCGCGGTGCCGGACCTGTACGTTTGACGAGGGTTGGTGAAACTTATCCGCCAGGCGTTCAGCCAAGTAAACAGACCTGTGTTGGCCGCCCGTGCAGCCAATAGCAACCGTCATATAGCTACGGTTATTGGCTTCAAAACGCGGTAACCATTTTTCCAGATACTGACAAATATCGGTGAACATTTCCTCTACGATCGGATGATCCTGGAAAAATTCGACAACTTCTCTATCTTTGCCTGTGTGATCTCTCAGGTTTGCATCCCAATGAGGATTGGGCAAACAACGTACGTCAAAGACCAGGTCCGCATCGACAGGTACGCCTCGTTTAAAACCAAAGGACTCAAAGAGCAGGGCCAGTTTGGTTGAATTTTGCTGTGCAATTTGCTGCGTCACTATATCGCGCAACTGGTGCATGTTGAGGTGCGTGGTATCGATTTTCAAGTCCGCCAGGGAGGCAATAGGGTCCAGCAGTGTACTTTCCCGATGAATGGATTCTTCAAGGGATGTGGATTCATCGCTGAGAGGATGTTTCCGACGTGTGGCGCTAAATCGTTTCAGTATTGTTTGATCGTCCGCGTCAAGATAAGCAATGCTGTAATTGATATTGGTCTTGTCAATGCTGCTAATAATCTCGGGGAATCGTTTCAGGTTCGCCGGAAGATTACGGGCGTCGATACTGATGGCCACATGGCGTTGACCTTCGGTTTGATGCTGCTGCATTTCTTCAATTAGGGCAGGCAGCAGACCTCCTGGGATATTGTCGATGCAATAATATCCCAGGTCCTCCAAAACATGTAGCGCAGTGCTTTTCCCTGATCCTGATCGGCCACTGATAATCACGAGCTTCATTGTTTTGCCTGCTTGTTTGTTAGACGGAGTCAGCACTCGCTGTAGCGGCAAGGTACAGCTGTTTGTCACTCTGTGCTTGCCTTAGGCGAGTCCGGAATGATGCTTGTCCGAATTGTTCTGCGATTGCTTGAAGCGCCAGTAAATGTTCGTCAACCGCCTCCTGTGGTACTAATAAAACAAATACCAGATCAACAGGTTGACCATCAATTGCATCAAAGTCAATGGGTTCTGCTAACTGTAATAGGAACCCTATTATTTGCTTGCAGTTGACAATCCTGCAGTGGGGTAACGCGACACCTTCGCCTAAGCCAGTACTTCCAAGGCGCTCGCGCTCAAGTAGACTGTCGTAGGTGGATTCTCTGTCGATACTGGGATACTTGGATGAGACGAGTCTGGCAATGGTTTCAAAAAGACGTTTTTTACTTCCCCCTTGTACACCCGCCAGGGTGCACTCGGGGGATAGGAACTGCTCTATGTGCATGGGTTTAACTTAATGTGAATTATCTGGAAGTGGCGCCTTGCATTCTGGCGAGGGTTTTTTCTTTGTGTTTAATCAACTGACGGTCCAATTTGTCCGTCAGCAGGTCAATGGCTGCATACATGTCATCGTGTGCGGCATTGGCGACAACGTCAGCGCCAGCGATATGAATGGTCGCGTCAGCCATCTGTCTTTGTTTTTCAATGCTGAGGGTTACGTTAATGCTGCTGATTTGGTCGAAATGGCGTTCTAACTTTTCTAGCTTACTGTTGATGAAGTCTTTTAGTGCAGTGGTAACATCGATATGATGACCGCTTATTGTTACTTGCATAGATAGCTCCTTACTATTTCAAGGTTTTGCGCTGTTGCAGCGCTAATAATCGGAGTATGGCATCGCCAGATTAGGGTGGCGCTGTCCCTTACAGAGCAAACGTTTCTTGCCACGAGTATGGGTGAGAAATTAATTTTGCTTGGAGGGTGATCAGGCAACCCACTCTTTAGAGATGTTTTGGCTCCTATATTAATTGTTTACGTTCATTTGATGGTGGAATCATTAGGGACTCACGGTATTTTGCGATGGTTCTCCTTGCAACTTTGATCCCTTGATCGGCCAGAATGTTGGCTATTTTACTGTCACTCAAGGGTTTGGTGGGTATTTCGGCAGCAACCAGCTTCTTAATAATGGCACGAATTGCTGTTGATGAACAGCCCATTCCGCTATCTGTTTCGACATGGCTCGAAAAGAAATATTTTAGCTCAAAAATACCCGCTGGCGTGTGCATAAATTTTTGAGTTGTAACCCTTGAAATGGTTGATTCATGCATGTCTACAGCGGTAGCAATATCGTGAAGTACTAATGGTTTCATCGCTTCCGGGCCAAAATCCAGGAAATCACCCTGTATTTTAACAATTTCGGAAGCGACCTTGAGCAGTGTTTCGTTGCGACTTTGCAAACTCTTTAAAAACCAGCGTGCCTCCTGTAAATGATTGCGAAGGTAAGTGTTATCACTGCTATTATCCGCACGTTTGACCAGCGCTGCATAGGTCGAGTTAATTTTAACCTTTGGCATAGCCTCGGGATTAAGCTCGACTCGCCAGCGGTTATTAACTTTTTTCACGACTACGTCGGGGATGATGTATTCAGGGCTGGTATTGCTAATAATCTCACCGGGTCTCGGGTTCAGGCTTTGGATCAGTTGAATCACCTGAAGTAACTCATTTTCTTTTAATCTGGTGCGACGCATTAATTGTGTATAGTCACGATTGCCCAAAAGGTGCAGGTAGTTGTGAACAATCTCTTTTGCCTTATCCAGAAGAGGAAACTCATCAGGCAATTGCAACAATTGAATACCGAGACATTCACTGAGATCACGTGCACATACGCCAATAGGATCGAAATGCTGTAATCGGTGTAATACTGCTTCAACTTCATCCAGCTCAATGGACTCAGCTACCGGGTTGTCTCCGCTATCACGTGTTAGTTCAATATTGACGCTGGCGACGATACTTTCTAAAGATGTTTTTAGGTAGCCTTCATTGTTCACACTATCAATAATGGTAATGGCAATAAGTCGATCGGTATCAGACATCGGGGTGAGATTCAGTTGCCAGATTAGATGATCTTGAATCGACTCAGTAACACTGGTGTTAGCTTCAAAGTTATTCGTGTCTCCATCCGCCAAGGAATAATTTGAATTAGGCATATTTTGATAAACATCGTCCCAGGCACTGTCGATGGGTAAATCATCCGGGATATTGTCAGCCCATTCATTTGAGTCGTCGCTGAGGTTGCTTTCATCTGAATTGGCGGTATTGGTTGTTTCTGATGAAGCGGTTTCCGGCTCGACGTTGTCCGACTCTGTATTGCTTGGGTCAAGGGCTTCGAGCATCGGATTTGAATCGAGTGTTTCCTGAATTTCCTGTTGTAAATCCAGCGTTGAAAGTTGCAACAGACGAATTGCCTGCTGCAACTGAGGCGTCATTGTGAGGTTCTGACTTATTCTGAGCTGTAACGATGGCTTCATAGGGTTCTTAATGCAATGGCCTTTTCTATGGTTTGCTAGTTAATAGTAGCGCAATTTTTGTAAAGGAGACAAAATTGGCATAAAAATCGCGTGCTTTTTCTTCGGGCTGTCGATGGCCCTGCGGTGAGGAGACAATTTTGGCGGTTTCTAAAGCCTGAACTGCTCGCCCAAATAGACGTCTCTAACACGTTGATTAGAAAGAATTGCTTCAGCATCACCTTCTGCGATGATATGCCCCTCGTTCACGATGTAGGCCTTCTCACAAATATCGAGGGTCTCCCTGACGTTATGATCGGTGATGAGTACACCAATACCCCGTTGCTTTAAATGACGAATAATTTTTTTTATGTCATTAACAGAGATGGGGTCTACACCTGCGAAAGGTTCGTCAAGCAGGATGTAGGATGGTTCCATTGCCAGCGCCCGCGCAATTTCTACGCGACGTCTTTCGCCGCCAGAGAGGCTAATACCCTGACTGTTGATGATATGTGTAAGATGGAACTCCTGTAGTAGTTCATCAAGTTTAGACCGACGTTGTTTTCGGTTAAGATCCCTGCGTGTTTCCAGAATCGCCAGGATGTTGTCTTTTACGCTGAGCTTTCTAAAAATTGAGGATTCCTGCGGAAGATAACCAATACCTTTGCGGGCTCTACCGTGCATGGGTAACTGAGTGATTTCCTCGTTATCAACAAATATTTTCCCATCGTCACCTTTAATTAAGCCGACGATCATGTAGAAGCAGGTTGTTTTGCCGGCGCCGTTCGGACCGAGCAAACCGACAATTTGACCTTGGTTGATGGAGAGAGTGACATCTTCTACAACGCGGCGTTCTTTGAAGCTTTTTGCAAGGTGTTGCGCCGACAATTGACTCATGGGTTAGGGGTTTCCCCATCATTTTGGTCGGAGCTATTTTTCTTTGGCTGTAGCACCATGTTGACGCGGGCATCAGTGTTATCGCTATAGGCATTGACCACACGGTTTTTCATGTCGTAATCGATTCTGTCGCCAGTAAAGTAATCCTGTTGTTGTTCGAGTTTTGCATTTTTTCTGAGTTCGATCCGTTCGTCAGTTAGGAAGTAATTTATGGTATCACCAAAAGCGTGGGTCAGCGGCTCATCGATTTCACTCTGTTGGCGATAATGGGCGGGATTACCAACGGCAATTACTTTGGAGATGCCCTGTTTTGTATTATAAATGGTAACAACTTCGGCGGTCAGGTTGATGCTGCCCTGGTCAATGTTGACGTTACCGCGGTAAATAGAAATACCTTTGGCGTCATCAATTTCCGCCGTATCTGACTTAATATGGATAGGTTGCTCTTTGTCGCTGGGAAGCGCAAAGCTATAGGTGGACGTCAATGTCACCAGCAGAGCTAGAAAAATACTATTTACGGATTTTGATAGGCTCATGCCGAACTCGTACATTTGACAATAATTCCATCCGGTTTTCATCGACATAGGTTATCATCCCTGTGGCATCGATACGACCAGCGCGATTGGTAATCACAACATCCTGTTCTGTTTTAGCAATATCCTGTTTGGGGATAATGGTCAATGTGCGTGTTTCCATTTTCATGGGTTCTTCTTGAGAGTCCCTGATAATGACAACCTGATCCCATAATTTAATGGATTCGTTTCCTGCCGTTATTCGACCTTGCCGGGCGTTAATATACCAGGGGGTACCATCGTTATGGAAGAGGGTAATGTCCGGAGTTTTAACCAACGTATAATCGCCTTTGGGAAAATGATCCAATTGTTGCGCATTAAATCGGTAACGCAACTTACCTGACTGATCAAACTCTACACTTTTGGCATTAAGCAGATAAAAATCAGGTTCGGCATTTTGAGGCCCGCTAATTTGAGCTGTTCCTTGTGTGGGCTTTTGCTGGTGGTTAAAAGCAATAGCCACAAGGATGCTGATGATGCTCAAAAGAGTGATGAAGGTTAAACGTGACAAAACAATCTCTGGGAGTCTAGTTTAAATAAGCTTGATGTGCATGTTCGATTGTTCCTTGAGCGGACATAATAAAATCACAAACTTCTCGAACGGCGCCTTCGCCACCTTTTTTTTCTGTGCACCAATCCGCATGTTGTTTTACCAATTCATAGGCGTTAGCAACCGCAATGCCTAGTCCCGCCTGACGAATGACGGGAAGGTCCGGGAGATCATCGCCCACGTGGGCCACTTCTTTAAAAGAGAGGTTAAGTCTTGCCAGAAGTTCAGTCAGCGCCTGAATTTTATCCTCACGGCCTTGATAAAGATGAGTGATGCTAAGATCAGATGCGCGTTTGGTCAGGGCTTCGGAACGGCGTCCGGAGATAATGGCAACTTCAACGCCGGAGTTACGTAGTAACTTAATGCCCAGGCCGTCCAATATGTTAAACACTTTTAGTGCTTCACCCTGAGCGGAAA
>JAIPFG010000070.1 GCA_021736745.1 Pseudomonadales bacterium | reverse complement strand
GGTGCGCCAGACGGAAGCATTGGTAAACAGGCTGCTGACGGAAGAATCAGGAGAAAAGAAAGCTCTTTATATTGATCCGGATATTAAACAATTAGAGCAGCGCTTGAGTGACCAGTTAGGGTCAAAAGTGGCGATTCAACATGGGGTTAAAGGAAAGGGGAAGATGGTAATTAACTACAACTCTACTGAGGAGTTGGAGGGTATTTTAAGTCACATCAAATAACGCTGACTTATAAAGGTTATAAGTCAGCAAAATGTAAGGGTTCTTTACTAATTCAGAAGAAGAAATTCACTTACTGAAAATAGTTGAATTTAGCCCCTAAACCCATAGGTGACAGGGCGACCCAGGAGATAACCCGTTTTTATTTGTTTCTCTTGTTGTTCTAAAAAAAACAGAAAACCTTAGGTAAAACAAAGCTTGACCGATAGCGCAATAGGGCTTGATCGGTAGTGCATTTGCCCATATACTACGCGCCCTGTTGGAAGGCAGCATATAGGCGACAATACGTCGCTGAGGTGTTTGTTTGATGGCTTTGATATTGGGGTGAGCCAGGATCAACCAATCTGCGCAACCAGTGAGTCCGCCTGTTTATCGAATTGCACTCGTGCAACTCTGTGCAACGCTGGGTTTTTCCGCTTTAGGGTTAGGTTTCTGTTCCGTCAGTATCGCATGGTCGATTTTGTTGGGTGGTCTGGTAAGTTGTCTCAGTAACGGACTGTTTATCTGGGTATATTTTTATCGGAAATCACCACAGCGAACAGCACCTAATATTCTTCGAACGGCGTATAGGGCTGAGTTAATCAAAGTGGTATCAGCTGTGACGATGATGGTCATAGGGTTAACAGTCTTTGATAAATTGGATTTTCTAATTTTCTTTGTGGCCTTTATGGTTTCACAATTGGTTTTTTGGATTACCTCCTGCTACTTAGGGGTTAATCCAAAATAACGGTTTAACGCAGGCATCACCACACCTGTAAGAATTTAAGCGCGCTAACGGAACAGAACAAGACGAATGGCTACCGAAGCACTGACAACGAAAGGTTATATCACACACCACCTGACCAATCTTACCTTTGGCCAGCATCCCGATGGTACTTGGGGGTTTGCGCATAGCGCGCAAGAAGCCGGCGAAATGGGGTTTTGGGCATTCAATGTTGATACCTTGGGTTTTTCGGTTTTGTTAGGGGTTGTTTTCTCGTTAATTTTTTGGCGCACGGCACGTAAAGCAACAACGGGTGCGCCGACCGGGCTTCAAAATTTTGTCGAGTGGGTTGTTGAGTTTATTGACACCAGTGTTAAGGATATTTTCCACAGCCGTAATGTGTTGATAGCGCCACTGGCCCTCACTATCTTTGTCTGGATTTTCCTGATGAATTTAATGGACCTGGTGCCGGTCGACTTAATTCCGCACGCGGCACAATTAGCCGGAGTACATTTCCTTAAAGTAGTACCCACGACCGATCCTAATGCTACATTGGGTATGGCGTTTGGCGTGTTTTTACTCATTTTGTTTTATAGCGTTAAAATCAAAGGGCTTGGTGGCTTTCTTGGTGAGTTAACGCTCCATCCGTTCGGTAAGTGGATGCTACCCTTTAACCTATTTTTGGAAGGGGTCAACCTCATATCAAAACCAGTATCACTGGGTTTGCGATTATTCGGCAACCTGTATGCCGGTGAAATGATCTTTATTCTGATTGCACTAATGTATAGCGGCGGTCTGGTGTTAGGTTTGTTTGGTGGCGTGTTGCAATGGGCTTGGGCGGTGTTCCATATCCTGATTATTCTGTTACAAGCCTTTATATTTATGGTGTTGACTATCGTGTACCTGAGTATGGCGCATGAGTCGTCGCACTAGTAATTTGTGATTAAAATTTTCAATTAACTGTTAGAGATAAACGGGAGTAAAAATGGAACTCGCAACTGCATTATTGTACTTGGCTGGCGGCATACTGATGGGTCTTGCTGCCCTGGGTGCTTCTGTAGGTATTGGTGTATTGGGCGGAAAATTCCTGGAAGGCGCTGCGCGTCAGCCTGAAATGATTCCTATGCTGCGAACTCAGCTATTCATCGTTATGGGCTTGGTCGACGCGGTTCCAATGATCGGTGTCGGTATTGCGCTTTACATTCTGTTTGCGGTCGTTTAAAGCTCGGTCTTTTATTTTAAACCCAAGCGATAAGCGAGGTGCTGTGTGAATATTAATGCAACTATGATAGGCCAGATGTTGACCTTTGTTGTCTTCGTTTGGTTCTGCATGAAGTTCATTTGGCCACCACTAATTAATGTGTTGGCTGAGCGGACAAAGAAAATTGCCGATGGCTTAAGCGCTGCCGATCGTGCTGAACAGGATCTGGAGTTAGCGCAGGAAAAAGCGGTAGCTCAACTTAAGGAAGCTAAGCAGCAGGCGGCAGAGATTATTGACCAGGCACACAAAAGATCCAGTCAATTAATCGATGAAGCGAAGAGTCAAGCACGTGAAGAGGGTGATCGACTGCTGAAAGCCGCGCAAGCCGAAATTGAGCAAGAATTTAACCGTGCACGAGAAGAGCTACGCGCCAAGGTTGCGGCAATTGCTGTCGCTGGCGCAGAAAAGGTGCTGGGTGCAAGCGTCGATGCGCAAGCTCACTCAGTATTACTTGATAAGTTAGCAGCGGAATTATAGGTCAAGACATGGCAGAAGTTAGCACCATTGCCCGACCCTACGCTAAAGCGGCTTTTGAGCACGCTTTAGCGGTGGGACAATTATCCCAGTGGTCACAAACTCTGGCGTCAGCGGCGCTGGTGTCTGCGGATCTAGAAATGAAAAGAGTACTTGCCAGCCCCGCTTTGGGCAGTGAAGAAAAAGCTACTTTTTTTATTGATGTCTGCGGAGCTGACTTAGGCAACGATGAGCAGAACTTTATTCGGGTTTTGGCTGAACATAAGCGATTAGAGGTTTTACCAGCGGTAGCGGATGCTTTTGAAGCGCTTAAAGCAAAACAAGAGCAGGCGGTAGATGTCGATGTGATCAGCGCCTTTGAGCTATCGGCAGAACAGCAAACCATGCTAACGGAAAAACTAAAAGGCAAGTGGCAGAAGGACGTCAGTCTAAAAACACAGGTTGATCCCAGCCTAATTGGTGGTGTCATTATTCGAGCCGGAGATTTAGTCATTGATGATTCAGTGCGCGGCAAGTTGACACGTTTGGCTGAAGCGGTGAACACCTAAAGTTTAGAAAGAATTAAAACAGGTTAAGAGGCATACCATGCAACAACTGAATGCTGCAGAGATCAGTGAGATAATCAAACAGCGAATTACTAAGGTTGATATCTCATCAGAAGCTCGCAATGAAGGCACCATTGTCAATGTATCCGATGGTGTAATCCGTATTCACGGCTTACAGGACGTGATGTACGGGGAAATGATTGAATTCCCGGGCGGTATTTACGGTATGGCGCTTAACCTTGAGCGTGATTCCGTAGGTGCGATTGTTTTGGGTGATTACAAGGGCCTATCGGAAGGCCAGACTTGTCGTTGTACTGGCCGTATTTTGGAAGTGCCGGTTGGACCGGAGCTGGAAGGACGAGTCGTCAATGCGTTGGGCGCACCAATTGACGGGCGCGGCCCCGTCAATGCCGCACTTACCGACCCTTTAGAAAAAGTGGCGCCAGGTGTTATTGCGCGTAAGTCGGTAGACCAGCCTGTACAGACAGGTCTCAAGGTAATTGACTCAATGGTGCCGATTGGCCGTGGTCAACGAGAATTGATTATTGGTGACCGCCAAATCGGTAAGTCAGCGGTAGCGGTTGACGCCATTATTAACCAGAAAGGCACAGGTATTAAATGTATCTATGTAGCCATTGGCCAGAAGGCCTCTTCGGTTGCTGCGGTAGTACGCAAACTGGAAGAACATGGCGCAATGGAGCATACCATCGTGGTTGCTGCGAATGCCTCTGACCCTGCGTCCATGCAGTTCCTGGCACCATTTGCCGGCTGTTCGATGGGTGAATACTATCGAGATCGCGGCCAAGATGCGTTAATTATTTATGATGATTTGACCAAGCAAGCTTGGGCATATCGTCAGATTTCACTGTTGCTGCGTCGTCCGCCAGGACGTGAAGCTTATCCTGGTGACGTGTTCTATTTGCATTCTCGTCTACTGGAAAGAGCCGCACGGGTTAATGAGGAGTATGTTGAAAAGTTCACCAACGGTGAAGTGAAAGGAAAAACAGGCTCGCTGACGGCGTTGCCCGTAATTGAAACGCAGGCCGGAGACGTCTCCGCTTTCGTACCTACCAACGTAATTTCTATTACTGACGGACAAATATTCCTAGAATCCGATATGTTCAATGCGGGTGTACGTCCAGCGATGAATGCCGGTATTTCGGTATCTCGGGTTGGTGGCGCTGCGCAAACCAAGATCATGAAAAAACTGTCTGGTGGTATTCGTACTTCTTTAGCGCAGTATCGTGAGTTGGCTGCCTTCTCCCAATTTGCTTCTGATCTGGATGAAGCCACTAAAGCTCAGCTAGATCACGGTGAACGTGTCACGGAGCTAATGAAGCAGAAGCAGTACTCACCTTTAACCATTGCTGAAATGGGTTTGTTAATTTACGCATCTAACGAAGGTTATTTAAAGGATATTGAGGTGGAAAAAATCGGTGATTTTGAAAGCGCCCTCTTGTCCTATGCGCAAGGCCAATACGGTGATCTGTTAAGCGAAATTGTCGCTTCTGGGGACTGGAATGACCAAATTGAAGCCAAGTTTAAAGAGTGTCTCGATAAGTTTAAGTCTACTCAAACCTGGTAAGGCGAGCAGGTCAGGAACTGTTTTGTTAACTATTAATTCTGGGATACTGAGATAACTCATGGCAGCCGGAAAAGAAATCCGCACGCAGATTGCGAGTATTAAAGGTACGCAAAAAATTACCAGCGCGATGGAGTTGGTCGCCGCCAGTAAAATGCGTAAAGCTCAGGAGCGAATGGGCCTGGGGCGACCTTATGCCGATCGTATTCGCAATGTGGTCAGTCATTTGGCGAAGGCCACCTCCGAGTTTCGTCATCAATACATGGAAGAGCGGGAAGTCAAACGTGTTGGCTATGTGGTGATTTCTACCGATCGTGGCCTTTGTGGGGGGTTGAATATCAACCTGTTTAAAGCTGCTCTGAGATCGATAAAAGAGTGGAACGATAACGCGGTTGAAGTCGACCTGTGTCTGATCGGCGCTAAATCTGTCAGCTTTTTCAAAAGTGTTGGTGGTAATGTTGTTGCGGCTAAAACGCACCTGGGTGATGAGTTCAGTGCGACTGACTTGATTGGCGCGATAAAGGTTATGTTGGATGCCTTCGAAGAGGGCCGTATTGATAGGCTTCAGCTGGTCTATAACCGCTTTGTTAACACCATGACTCAGGAACCGCGAGTTGAGCAATTACTGCCATTAAAAGCGGATGAAGATGAAAGTTTGGCACATCACTGGGATTATATTTACGAGCCGGATGATGCCGAATTACTTGAAGGGCTGTTAACGCGATACATAGAGTCCCAGGTATATCAGGGATTGGTTGAGAATAATGCCTGTGAACAGGCAGCGCGGATGATTGCAATGAAAAGCGCCACCGATAATGCGGGTGACCTAATTGATAATTTGCAATTGGTTTACAACAAGGCGCGACAAGCATCTATTACCCAGGAATTGTCGGAAATTGTTGGTGGCGCCGCTGCGGTTTAAAGTGGCGTATTGAATATTTGAGCGAAAAGAATTTTATTTGACCGGGGTGAATTATGCAGGCCCCATTAAGACAAGAGGAACCTGAAATGAGTAGCGGACGTATTGTACAAATCATTGGAGCGGTTATTGACGTGGAATTTCCACGTGACGCACTGCCCAAGGTTTACGACGCTTTAAAGGTGACGGAGAAAGGTTTAACCCTAGAAGTGCAGCAGCAATTAGGTGATGGTATTGTCAGGACTATTGCTATGGGATCTTCTGAGGGTGTTAGCCGAGGATTGTCCGTAGAAAATACCTGTGCACCAGTTTCAGTGCCTGTCGGTATCGAAACGTTGGGTCGGATTATGGATGTTTTAGGTGAACCGATCGATGAGCTTGGAGCTATTGGCGAAAAAGAACGCATGCCCATCCACCGTAACGCGCCAAGTTATGAAGAACTGGCCGCCTCCGAAGAATTATTAGAAACCGGGATTAAGGTTATTGACCTGGTTTGTCCCTTTGCCAAGGGTGGTAAGGTTGGACTGTTCGGTGGTGCCGGTGTAGGTAAAACCGTTAATATGATGGAGTTGATTAACAATATTGCGACAGAGCACTCAGGCTTGTCGGTATTCGCCGGTGTGGGTGAGCGTACTCGTGAGGGTAACGACTTCTATCATGAAATGCAGGAAGCAGGCGTAGTTAATGTTAAAGATTTCACCAAATCAAAAGTAGCGATGGTTTATGGCCAGATGAACGAGCCACCGGGTAACCGTTTACGCGTTGCCTTGACGGGTTTGACTATGGCCGAAAAGTTCCGCGACGAGGGCCGCGACGTTCTCTTATTTGTGGATAATATCTATCGTTATACGCTAGCAGGAACAGAAGTATCTGCACTGCTTGGTCGTATGCCGTCGGCGGTGGGCTATCAGCCAACGTTGGCTGAAGAAATGGGCGTATTGCAAGAGCGCATTACCTCAACCAAGACGGGTTCTATTACATCAATACAAGCAGTATATGTACCGGCGGATGACTTAACTGACCCCTCCCCAGCCACAACGTTCGCTCACCTTGATTCTACGGTTGTATTGTCGCGTGATATTGCGGCTAAAGGTATTTATCCTGCGGTGGATCCATTGGATTCTACTTCACGTCAGCTCGATCCGTTAATCATTGGGCAAGAGCATTATGATGTGGCGCGTGGTGTGCAATCCGTTTTACAGCGTTACAAAGAGCTGAAAGATATTATTGCGATCTTGGGCATGGATGAATTATCTGAAGAAGATAAGATGACGGTCGCACGGGCACGTAAAATTGAACGTTTCTTGTCACAACCTTTCCATGTGGCGGAAGTATTTACCGGTTCGCCTGGCAAATATGTATCACTGAAAGAGACCATTCGTAGCTTTAAAGCTATCTTAGCGGGTGAATATGATCACCTCCCTGAGCAAGCGTTCTACATGGCTGGTGGTATCGAAGAAGTAATCGAGAAAGCGGCAAAAATGAAAAGCTAAAGCTGACTAATTGATTTAGAAGGCATTCTCAGTTTAAAAAGGGTTTAATAGGCATGGCAATGACAGTCCATTGCGACATCGTTAGCGCAGAAGAAAAAATCTTCTCTGGCTTGGTGGAGATGGTGATAGCAGCCGGGTCGCTCGGAGATTTGGGGATAACGCCGGGGCATGCACCCCTGCTAACCCAGTTAAAGCCGGGACCGGTGCGTTTGATTCTTCAGAATGGCGAGGAAGAGATCTTCTACGTTTCCGGGGGCTATCTTGAAGTACAACCGTCTCTGGTGACTATTCTAGCGGATACGGCGTTACGGGCGCATGATATGAATGAAGCCTCTGCCTTGGAAGCAAAAAAACAGGCTGAGCAAATGATGGCGGACCAAAGTACCGACATTGATCATGCGTTTGCCGCAGCGCAGTTAGCGGAAGCAGCAGCGCAGTTACGCACGCTTTCACGAATTCGTAAGAAGATGGGTAAATAATCGGCTAACGAGCAAGTAATAAAGTAGAGAAAGGCAGCTTAAGCTGCCTTTTTTTATGGCTTTTTAGGTGAATTGAACAATAATGTATCAGAGACTGTTGTTTCGAAAAGAGCATTAACTTAAATAGACTAAATTGGTTGTAAATAGGGAGTATCTACAAGAAATGAATCTAGAGGTAGTGATTCTTGCGGCAGGCCAGGGCACTCGGATGAAATCCAAATTGCCAAAGGTACTGCATCCTTTGGCGGGAAAACCCTTGCTATCGCACGTGGTTTCAAATGCTAAAAAATTAGGCGCGCAGGCTATTCATGTCGTTGTTGGTCATGGCGCGGAGCAGGTCAAAAACGCTGTCGGCGACTTTACCGTTAACTGGGTTGTGCAGGAGCAGCAGTTAGGCACAGGCCATGCGGTGGCACAGGCTATGCCGTTATTGAGCAAAGACAGTATTGCCCTGGTACTCTACGGTGATGTTCCTCTTACTTCCGTGGAAACGCTCAAAGGGTTACTGCATAAAGTGGATGAGCAAAGTATGGCGCTGTTAACGGTCAACCTTGCTAATCCCACCGGTTATGGTCGAATAATTCGGGACACACAGGGGCAGGTTCAGGCGATTATTGAAGAAAAAGATGCCACGGTTGAACAGCGCAAAATTCGTGAAGGAAATACCGGGATATTGGCTGTACCAAGCCGTAAACTACAAGAGTGGTTGCCTCGACTGTCAACGAATAATGCGCAAGGTGAGTATTATTTAACTGATACAATAGCCATAGCGGTTGCGGAGGGTATGCCGATTAACGCGGTGGTGGCTCATACTGAAGAGGAAGTGCAAGGAGTCAACAGCCGTCAACAACTTGCGCTTTTGGAGCGCTGGTATCAATTACAAAAAGCAAACGAATTGATGGCCCAAGGTGTCAGTTTGGCCGATCCGGCACGCTTGGATATTCGAGGGCAGGTCAGCGTTGCGCAGGATATATTTATTGATGCCAATGTTTTGTTAGAAGGGAATGTCAGTATTGGTGAGGGTGTCTGTATTGGGCCAAACGTAGTGATAAAAAACTCAGTGGTTGGTGAAGGAGTAACAATTCTTGCAAATTCAGTGATTGAAAGCGCTGAAATTGAAGCGGGTTGTCAGGTCGGCCCTTTTGCTCGTCTGAGACCTGGAACACACTTAGCTCAGGGCGCCAAAATCGGTAATTTTGTTGAAATCAAGAAAGCCTATATTGGCGTGGGCAGCAAAGTTAGCCACCTGAGCTATGTTGGTGATGCAGAACTGGGTAAAGAGGTAAATATCGGAGCGGGTACCATTACCTGCAATTATGATGGTGCCAATAAATTTAAGACGGAGATTAGTGATGGTGTCTTCGTCGGTTCAAACACAGCCTTAGTTGCACCGATCAAAGTAGGAGAAAATGCTACGATCGGCGCCGGCTCGACCTTATCAAGGGATGTAGAACCAAATACATTGGTGGTTGCAAGAGCCATTACAAGGGTGATTAAAGATTGGCAACGGCCAACCAAGAAAAAATAGCCAGATAAATCAGGACAGTGGAATCATGTGTGGAATAGTAGGCGCAATATCGACGCGCGATGTGACAGGTATTTTACTCGAAGGTCTGAAAAGGCTTGAGTATCGGGGTTATGATTCTGCAGGCATGGCGGTCATTGCTGCGGGTAATTCACATTTTGAAAGAGTCCGACGCAAAGGCAAAGTGCAGGAGTTAGCGGATGCGGTCACGGCAGAAAAACTGGCGGGCGTACTAGGTGTAGCGCATACCCGGTGGGCCACCCACGGCGCACCGAGTGAACCTAATGCACACCCACATGTTTCCAGTCAACGGATTGCCTTGGTGCATAACGGCATTATAGAGAATCATGAACAGTTACGTCAGGAGCTAGTGAGCGCTGGTTACCAATTTACTTCAGAAACAGATACTGAAGTGGTTGCCCATTTGATACACCAATATTGCGAGCACGGTGCAAGCCTTCGAGATGCGGTACAACAGGCGGTTAAACGACTGGAAGGGGCCTTTGCTCTAGGCGTCATTGATACGCAACAACCTGATCGCTTAATTGCCGCCCGAAGTGGTAGCCCATTAGTGGTGGGGGTAGGCATTGGTGAAAATTTTATTGCCTCGGACCAACTGGCCTTGTTACAGGTGACGGATCGATTTATCTTTTTGGAAGAAGGTGACTTCGTTGAGCTGACCTGTGACGGTATTCAGATTTTTGATGGTCGGGGAAAAGACATTAAACGTGCAACTCATCGTTTTGAACATCATGTAGATGCTGCTGATAAAGGAGCCTATCGGCACTATATGCTCAAGGAGATTTTCGAGCAGCCAGAGGTCGTAGCGGCAACCCTCACTGGGCGGATGACAAAAACCCAGGTATTAGAGCAAACACTGGGGGCGACCGCTAAAGCTATTTTAGACAAGGTACAAGCTGTCCAGATTATCGCCTGCGGTACCAGCTATCATGCAGGTTTGGTTGCACGTTATTGGATTGAGGATCTGGTAGGAGTGCCCTGTAATGTCGAAGTGGCCAGTGAATATCGCTACCGAAAGACAGTGGTTTCGCCAGATACGCTCTTTATCACTATTTCTCAGTCCGGCGAAACCGCCGACACCTTGGCTGCTTTACGAATGGCCAAGGACAAAGGCTATTTGGCCACTTTGGGTATCTGTAATGTTGGCACCAGCACTTTGGTACGCGAATCCGATTTAGTGATGCTAACCCAGGCCGGGCCGGAAATAGGGGTTGCATCGACGAAAGCCTTCACTACCCAGTTAGTGGCGCTTCTATTAGTGACTCTAATGCTGGCACGTCGCCATGGGTTATCGACAGAGCGGGAGCAACAGATCGTGACAGCATTGCACCAATTACCCGCGCTGTTAGAAGAAGCCTTAACGCTCGACCCCAAAATTAAAGTAATTTCCGAACAGTTTGCAGATAAACATCATGCACTATTCTTGGGTCGTGGCGCGATGTATCCCGTGGCGATGGAAGGGGCGCTTAAACTTAAAGAAATTTCCTATATTCATGCCGAAGCTTATCCGGCAGGTGAACTAAAACATGGCCCTTTGGCATTGGTGGATAGCGACATGCCCGTCATTACTGTCGCGCCGAATAATGAGCTTTTGGATAAACTCAAATCCAATTTACAGGAAGTCAAAGCGCGCGGCGGCGTGCTTTATGTCTTTGCCGATCGCGATGCCGCGGTGAATGAAGCGGATGAGACCCGCGTACTGATCGTACCGCCCGTCGATGATATTTTGGAGCCAATTCTTTATACCGTACCGCTGCAGTTACTTTCCTACCATGTGGCCGTGTTAAAAGGCACCGATGTCGATCAACCGCGTAATTTGGCGAAGTCGGTTACGGTGGAGTAAAGCCTTATTTCTCTAACAAAGGTTGTGGGTCCCTCACTTAGAGTTACGAGTGCTGTCTTATACCTGTCACCTGCTGACCACCCACACCCCAGTTATCCGTTGGGATAAGGCTAATCACCACATGTGTTGTCGCCGGACTTTTATTAAGCACCTCAACCAGGAGCTGAGTTGTACCTTCAATTAACCTTTGCTTTTGTTCATGGGTGACACTCTCATCGGTTATTTGGATATTGACGTAGGGCATAATATATTTACTTAATGTAATAGTTAATAAAGAAAAGTCTT
>JAIPFG010000069.1 GCA_021736745.1 Pseudomonadales bacterium | reverse complement strand
TGCGTTCAATGGTGGTGGCGACTTGAGTAGATACGAAGCACAGGAGATCCCGGTCCCTTTCAGTGAAGACTATATCCCCACTACGGCGGGCCATTACCAGTGCCCCTATGACTCCTTTTTGGGATATCAGTGGTACGCCAAGCCATTGCTGATAGCCCTCGATTCCTGCTAATTCGAGGGTTGACCCTGTATCCAAATCTGCACTTGAGAGTAGCAGGGATTTTCCCGAATGAATTACCCTGGCGAGCCTTGACCCAGATTCCAATGATTGTGGTTCCGGTTGTTTAGCTAGGCCACCACTAAAGTATGGGAATGACAGGGTGTCATTTAATCCATCGTACTGGGCCGTGAAGAAAAGGTCTGTGGGGAGCAGTCCTGTTATGATGCGGTGGATCTGCTGGTATAATGATTCTAAGTTTTCAGTTGCATGTGCTGCTTCCGATATCTCATATACGGCGCTCTGTTTTCGTTCGGCGTGCTTGAGTGCCGTGATATCGCGAGCAACTGCAAAACGAAGACCCTCAGACTCCGACCAGCGTGCCGACCACATAATATCCACGATCTGACCATCCTTGCGCACGTATTGGTTCTTGAAGTGAAGATGGGAGCGCCCCTCCATAACGGCAGACGCCGCCTTAAGTGTCAGTTCGCGGTCCTCCGGCAGAACAAACTCGATAATACGTCGACCGAGTAATTCTTCCTGCGTATAGCCTAGTAGGGTCTCACAAGAGGTACTAATGAAGGCAATACAACCTTCGGCATCTACCACAAAAACTGTGTCGATCAAGAGATCAAGTACTTTATCCACGATGAGTCGGGATGTTACTGCCATTACCTTTAACCGATAATCCAGAAGGTTTTTAAAAAGTTGAGGCGCAGCTAATATAAGTCATAAGTACCCAAAAGGATCAAATTATAATCAAGGAGAGAAGTAAAGCGATACAGTTTTACTGCTACGTTAAGTGAATGAGCCGTGTCTTCTGGTGAGCAGGGCTTATTCAAGATAACTTGATTAAACTCTCCGAGCAGTAGCATCACCTGAAGTGAATTCTGGACTAAGTCCGTTTCCATTTCCGCCGCATGCTTCCATTCATTGCGGGCTAAGATGATGGCTCTTTCACGGAAAGTCCGTCTGCATCACATAACTGAGAAACTCTCGTGAGACCTAATCTTAGTTTGTCAGATCAATTTACAATCGAGATGCACTCAAATATCTAAGTTTAAGTATAGGCAACCCTGGCGAAAAGCAAATAAAAAATGAAGGGAACCAACGGATACTGGCAAAGAACAACTCTTTGAAAATCTGCTTGAGTTCGATTATTAGTGGGTATGTGTTGACTCATAAACCAAGGTGGTTTTGCTCAGACCTGAATTTATCACCAATGCTTTTTATGTAGTTAGTTTGAGCGGCTATTCTTCATTTGTTGTGGGATATTCCTGCGATATAAATCAAATTTCCAACAGTCTTTTAGAATATTTTGTTATTATAACTGCAGCCAATATGTGCTTGTCGTGAAAAGGAATTTGAATAATTGTATCTTAAGGAGGATCGGGTTGTTTACAAAAGATTAACCTTAATCTTAAGGAATAATTTTGTTTTTATCTCAGCATGTTAAAACCGCACAAGCTTCCTCCGCCCGTTTTTTCATATATCCACTCAAGGCTCTGAACATCCAGCAATTATTATTAGCGATATTTAGCGTTTTGTGTCTTGTTGCTGTTTTGTTTTCAATGTGGAGCATCAAACAAGCGTACCTGCAATACGATAAGACTGAACGGGTTAGCGATGCCAATACCATCGGTCTAATGGTGTTGACTCTGAATAAGTCTTTAGCTGCTGAACGTGGTTTTACCGTCGGATTGCTGGTTAATCCTGTGGTTTATAATGCTGAAGTCAGACAGCAGCTATTTCGGTATCGAAAAGTAACCGATCAGGGGTTGCGGCAGCTAGCTCGGATACTGGAAAGGTCACCTAGTTTAGCTGTCAACGAAGCATTAGAGCACTTCAAGGTGGCTTCTCAACATTTGAAGATGATGAGGAGACAGGTGGATCACTACTTGTCACAAAGCGAGCTAACGATTAGCTATAAAGACTGGATCACTGGCATTACTCAGTGCATTGAAGGTATGCGTACAATTAGCCGTATGGTAACAGCCTCAGTCGCAATCATGGGTGATGGGGGTGTCGAACCTTATGGATTAGTTTTCGGTGAGATCTTTCACACTTTCAGTGAAACGCTGGGACTGGAGAGGACAATACTCAGCGTACCCATAGCCCAAGGCCGCCCCTTAAGTGAGGTGGAACAAGAGTGGCTGAGGAGTAACCAATATACTCGGGAAGTAGTTGCAAAGAACCTTATTGGGATAATGGTTTTTTTTCCTCAGACCCGTAACATTGTGCAAGCTCAAACCAAGCTGAAGCAAATCTACATGCAGGATTACCAAGCCTTGAGAACTGCTATCATTAACAGCAGCAGGGATGGACAACAATACTCAGTTACCCTTGTTGAGTGGTCTAAGCAGGCCACCGAAGTAATCGATGCTGTTTATAATTTTTCATCCGAGTTAAGCCTGCACTACAATAGAAAGTTGGAGGCCCTTAAAATTCGAGCACGAAATACGTCCATCATCCTGCTATTCTCCCTGATCGGCTTTTTGATCTTTTTAAGCTTCGCCTTATGGATTATCTATAGTCGCATCACTCGTCCACTCGTTGAACTAACCTCTTGCGCTAGAGTCATCGCTAAGGGGGATTTTTCATATAAGCTAACGCTTGGGGTGAAGGACGAGATTGGGGAGGTTGGTGAGGCGTTAGAACTCATGCGAAGGTATTTGATCGCCGACAGGCAGTACCGACAAAAAGCTGAGGAAGAATTACACAAACTTAGCTCAGCTATCGAGCAAAGTGGTAATGCAGTTATCGTCACTGATGTCGAGGGTATTACCGAATACGTTAATGCTACATATTATAAAACTACCGGATATGAGCCCAGTGAAGTTATCGGTCGAAAAGCGAATTTATTAAAGTCTGGTAAAACTCCTGAGCAAACATACAGAAAGCTTTGGGATACAATAAAACGGGGAACGGTGTGGCAGGGTGAGTTGCTTAATAAGAAAAAAAGTGGAGCGTACTACTGGGATTCCGTTACTATCTCCCCGGTGCGTAATACCCAGGGTGAAATTACGGGTTTCATCAGTATCCAGAACGACATCAGTGAACGCAAAGCGATGGAGGAGCGGCTCAACTTTCTGTCCTTGCATGATGAGTTGACAGGGCTATTCAATCAAGCCTTTTTGTTGGATCGCTTTCGCCAATTCATTGCTGATGCTCAGCGATCCAATACAAAATTGGCCCTGTTAGTTCTGGATATCGACCAATTCAAGCTGGTCAATGATAATCTTGGTCACTTCGTTGGCGACAAAATACTTATCGAAGTGGCACGGCGGCTTGAACACCTCCTGCGCGGGAGCGATACCCTTGCCCGTCGAGGTGGTGATGAATTTATCTTGATCGTTAATAATGTCAAAAACATTGAAATCCTGATTGGTCTTTCTGAGCGGCTTATCAACTCATTCACTGAACCAGTGCTTGTTGAGCACCACGAATTATACATTACAGCGAGTATTGGTATTAGCATTTGGCCTGATGATGGCGTCGATGCGCAAAGTATTCTCAGGAAAGCCGACACGGCAATGTACCAGGCAAAAAATAATGGTCGAAGTCGATTCGAGTTTTTCACCGAAAAAATGAATCAGCAGATACACCAGCGCTTGCGTCTGGGAAATGATCTGCGAAAAGCGATTGTGAACCAGGAATTTGAAGCTTACTATCAGCCTCAGGTTGAGTGGGCAAGCGGTAAACTTGTCGGTGCCGAAGCGCTAATACGCTGGAATCACCCCGAACTCGGTCAGATACCCCCGCTTCAATTTATCTCAATTGCTGAAGATAGGGAACTCATCAAGCCGATTGGCAAATGGATGCTACAAGAGGCTTGTACCCAGCTTGCAAAATGGGAAAATGAAGGCCATAAAGAGTTTTCCATCGCGGTCAACGTCTCTGCACGCCAGCTCGACGATCAATTATTTATTACTGATTTAGCCGAATGTCTTGAAACGAGTGGATTTGATCCAGCTCGCTTGGTAATCGAGATCACCGAAAGCACTGTGATGAGTCAACCGGAGAAGATGCTGGAAAAACTGATCACTATCAAACAACTTGGTGTGAAACTGGCTCTGGATGATTTTGGCACCGGTTATTCAAGCCTTTCATACCTGCGTCATTTTCCTTTCGATAAACTAAAAATTGACCGATCGTTCATTGAAGAGATCGTCGATAAACCTAAAGTTTCAGCGATTGCAAAAGCAATCATAGAGATGGCCCATTGTCTGGGTATGGTTGTTGTCGCCGAAGGGGTAGAATCCGAAAGCCAATTAGACTTTATGAATAGCTGTAGCTGTGACTGTGATGAGATACAAGGCTACTTAGTCGGCCGACCAATGCCTGCAAAAGAATTTGATCGTTTCTTTGAATATTACTTACCTTCTTAATCAGAAAATAATCCATTTTTCTACAGAAAGAGCTCGTATCAGAGAACGGGGGGGTATAAAGTGAATTGCGTGAAAGAGCTTGAAAGGCCATTGTGTGTATTCTGGAGAGTCAGCATCTGCGTCAGATCCAACCGTTATCCTTAAGTTTTGGCGGTTGTGATTGAAAATTTATTAAAACTTATTCGATCATCGCGGGAACGCTAATCGCTCAGTTGTATTTGAATATCGTTCCAGCAATCGTATTCGGATAGCAGTCGGGACAGTATATTTTGTAAGAATTTAAAAGTCTTACAAGTTTTGTTGATGCCATACATTTGAATTAATGTACAGCAGATCGGTTCGTTCCCCAGCAGAAAGTCCAAGTAAGCCTCCTCATTGCGCAGGGGAACTGCAAACCTACTCTGTGCGGACGAGTAACAACCGCTTTTAGTCAGGGAATTGGCAGTGATCGGGGGCACAAATAGCAATGCATATACAGCTATTTGAAGGGTTCGCTGGTTGAAATTGTTATTCTTGCGTATTCCAGACGAAGTTGGCTGCCACGACCTGACAGTACGTTGCTGCGATTTCATCTCCAAATCCGAGTCATTTGTGTGGCCATTCGCTGTTTCAATTGGTGGATAGCCCGAATAGGTCGTTTTGTTGACGGATACCTTAATCTTCCTTATTTAGTGCTCGCAAGGTCCGGGGAGGAGAGTCAAAAAAATAGTTCGACTACGCTCTACCTCTTACTCTACATTAGTACCCTATTGGGTTTCTGGGTCATTTTCAAAATTATGGTTCAACCGCTGTTGCCAGTTTTGGAGCCAGGCGGGGTAATCGGCGGCTGGCATTGGTCTGGCAATAAAATAACCTTGCGCGATATCGCAATTCGTATGGCGCACCAGATTCCAATCCTCCAGGTCTTCCACGCCTTCGGCCACGAATTCCATACCCAATTCCGTAGCCATAGTCTGGCTAGCCCTATAGATTGCCAGTGCGGTTGGATCGGCGTGGGCGTTGTGAACAAAACTTTTGTCTACCTTGAGCTGATCAAAAGGGATGTCGCGTAGTTGTGCCATTGATGAGTGGCCGAGACCGAAATCGTCTATGGAGAGAACGAAGCGCTTTAGCCTTAGACGTGCCAATATATCCATCGCTACTCCGGGATTACGCATCAATTTACTTTCGGTAACCTCCAGCAAGATGTCTTTTGGTGCAATACCAGCTTTGGCGGCAAGTTCAGCAACTATGTCTGGAAAATCTAGCGCCACCAGGTTATCCATCGACACATTGATTGCGACTTTCAATCCGAGTCCCTCATCTCGCCAAACGCAGGCCTGAAACAGTGCCTGTTTTAGCACAGCAAAAGTCAGGTCGTCAATGAGACCATGCTCTTCAGCGATACCAATGAACTGATCAGGATAGATCATACCGTCATCAGGGTGTAGCCATCGCACCAGCGCCTCGACACCAACGACTTCACCGGTTGCCACAGCCACCTTGGGTTGGTAATAGTTGATCAGCTCTCCACAGTTAATCCCACTGCGTAGTTCGTCCGCGACATACTTCCTGCGATCGGCTTTGCGTCTTTCTTTACGTTCGACCGGTGACCAGGTGCAGAGCAACGCCTCTAGAGTTTTAGGTGTAATCGGTTTTTGCAGATGGCCCACCACATCAATGTCCTGGGATTTCGCCAGTTTTGTCACGGTCTTCAGAACTCTTTCGTCTTCACCGCTGACTAAAATCAGGGCTCCTTTGAAGTCTCGCTCGACCAGTTTGCGAATAAATTCAATACCGTCCATGTGAGGCATTTTGAGGTCAAGAAAAATCAAATGCGGCATATCAGTGGTGCGATCCATCGAAGCCAGTGCTTGCTGACCACTATTTGTGCTGGAAAGTGATGTAAAACCCATTTGCATTAACATACTAAAATGCAATTTGTTCATGAACGGGTCATCATCAAGCAACAGTACGCGAACGTTGTGCCTATTTTCCATTTTTAGCCTCCTTGTCCACCACCTATTCCGATTTACTTAAATACCGACCAGATAACAAAACTGTGTCAAGGTAATTGTAGACGCTTGTCAGAATATCGTCGAACCGAGGCACAAGATTGGCCAATTCCTCCAGTTGGTGTTCCCTTGTTGCCCGTTCGATATCTGCACAGAGATCGCCGAGTACACCGGCACCAACTGCCCGCGCCGACGACTTCAGCTTATGGGCTGCCTCACCGGCAACGGTAATATGCCCTGCTTGCAAGGCATTCCGCAGCTCCACCGCAATGTCAGCTGCACTGCGGCGAAAATCCTGTAACAGGTCGTTCAGTATCAGGGGGTCATTTCCAACCAGTTTCTGGAGTACACGAATATCGACCGGCAGCGCCGTTGCGCTCTGTTGAATGGGGGCCTCCTTTATGGCATGTTGTCCACCTGCCTCGGCCTGCGGCAGCCAGCTGTCGAGTATCGCCTTTATCTCCTCAAGCCTTGCTGGCTTGCTCAGGTAGCCATTCATGCCTGCTGCCAGGCATTGATCTGCTTCGCCTTCCATTGCATTTGCGGTTAGGGCCACAATGGGTATCGGGGTAACGCTACCTTTTTCCTCAGCACGGATCGCTGCCGTCAGTTCGTAACCATCGAATTGCGGCATATGCAGGTCGGTGAGTAACAGGGCGTAGTCACCCTGTCGCCATTTGGCCAATGCCTCGCGACCATTGTTGGTGATGTCCGCTGTCGCATTCAGCAGAGCGAGTTGTTGCTGGATCACTTTTTGGTTAGTTTCATTATCTTCCGCTACCAGTATAAGACGGCCTTGGCGGAGTGCTTCCTCACGGGAGGGTGCAACAATTTGCTCGCCCTGTTTTGGCTCGGTTCGTGCGCGTTTTCCTTCTAGCGGCGCTTCGCGACCAGAGACAATGGCTACAGCCTGGAGAAAGGTCTGTCGGCACAATGCATTGCCATCAACGGTGATGATACCTTCACCCTTACGCCGGGGAACCCGGCGTTTCCCTCTTTCTAACACGACGACCAGTAAGCGCATATCCAACTGCGGTAGCTGCCCGATTGTGGTTTGCAGTTGTTCCACCGAAGGGTGTTCATTACCGACATCGATAATCCAAACCCACAGCCCTGAGGGGCGAATGGTAAGCACCCAATCCCGAGCAATAGGTATATTTTCCTTGCACTCCACCCGGGCCCCGCCGCTCATCAAGTAAGTAGCCAAGTCCGGCGCCAGGCTGTTTTCATCCCCCACGACCAAGCAGGACAGGCCCGTGACAACGGGGGTGGTTTGATCAGACAGGGGTTTGGTCGTGATCACAGGAAAGGATAAATTTACGGTAAAGGTTGTCCCCTCATTTGGTGCACTTTGGATACGGATGTCCCCGGCCATCATATCCACCAAGTGCCGGGTAATAGCCAGACCCAGCCCGGTGCCGCCAAAGCGGCGGCTGGTAGAGCTGTCTGCCTGGGTAAAAGCTGAGAATAATCTTGCCTGGGTATCCTGATCCATACCAATGCCGTTGTCAGAGACGATTATCTCTACAGTTACCAGCTCATCAGTCTTAACCGCTGCCTGGACTCGCAACGAGACGCGGCCAGGTCGATTCAGCTTGCTGCAGAATTTAATGGCATTTCCGATCAGGTTAACCAAAATCTGACGTAGGCGCTTGCTATCTCCTCTTACTTGAAACGGCAGGCCAGGATCAGTAAATACGATTAATTCCACTCCCATCTTGTCGGCCATACTGTTCAACATTGTGCAGACAGATTCAGCTAGCGTGGCCAGATCAAAGGGCAGATACTCAAGTTCCATCTTGCCCGCCTCGATTTTGGAGAAATCAAGAATATCATCAATGATATGAAGTAACGAGTTT
The DNA here is from genome assembly GCA_021736745.1 of Pseudomonadales bacterium. Taxonomy (GTDB): domain Bacteria; phylum Pseudomonadota; class Gammaproteobacteria; order Pseudomonadales; family IMCC2047; genus JAJFKB01. The sequence goes on along the minus strand of JAIPFG010000069.1, from coordinate 3,101 downwards.
GCCGATTCCTGGATTAGCTCGACCATCTCCACTTGATATCCTTTGAGGCTGGTCTGGTGAAGTACGTCGACCATGCCGATGACACCATTCATCGGGGTGCGGATTTCGTGACTCATCGTGGCGAGAAAATCCGACTTGGCGCGGCTGGCCTGTTCCGCCTCTTCCCGGGCCTGAGTCAGTTGCTCAAAATAGCGCTTACGCTCACTGATGTCGAGGACGACACCAGTGAATATTGGGGCGCCGTTAATTTCAACTTCACCCACGGCGAGGCTCATGGGAAAGGTGGTGCCATTCTTGCGTAAGCCCTCTACTTCACGCCCAGAACCGATAATCTTTGCATTGCCGCTGGCCAGATAATTTTTCAGGTAGCCGTCGTGTTCGCGGCGGAAGGGTTGCGGCATTAACATGCTTACGTTCTTGCCAATCACCTCATTCGCAGCATAACCAAAAAGCCGTTCCGCCGCCGGGTTTAAGTTCTCGACCAGCCCCTGGGCATTGATGCTGATGATGCCACTTTCGACAGTATTCAGCACCGCGCGCAACCGTTGCTTGTCTTCCAGGGCCTTGCGGTTTTGCTCTCTCAATTTCTGATCAAGGATTCTTTCATTGGTGACATCGCGAAACACCAGCACTGTGCCTACAATGTCGCCCGCGTGATCGCGTATCGGGGCACAACTGTCCGCGATGGAACGCTCGGTACCGTCCCGGGCAATGAGCAAGGTGTGATTGGCAAGGCCGTGAATCGTGCCCTTAGCCAAGGTATCTGCCACGGGGATTAGCGCGGATTCGCGCGTTTCCTCATTGATAATTCGAAAGATGTCCTCGACCGGCCGTCCCAGGGCTTCAGCCTGCCGCCATCCGGTGAGCGCCTCGGCCACGGGATTCAGCCGGGTGATTCGACTATTGTTGTCGGTGCAGAGCACACTATCACCAATCGATCTGAGCGTGCTATCGAGATTATTTTCGCTGGTGCGCAAGGCCTCCTCCGCTTCTCTGAGTTCAGTAATATCCTGGGCAACCGCATAGATCCGCTGCTCATCCAGAAATGGAATGGCTCGCCAGGAGAACCGCCGCCAGGAGCCATCCTTACAATGGTAGCGGTTTTCAAAACTGATGCTCATCTGTCCCTGGGTGAGCTTATCCATTTCCGCCAGTGTGGCGGGGACATCATCCGGATGTAAAAAATCGAATAGGGGCTGCCTCAGTAATTCTGTTTGGGAATACCCCAAGGTTTCAACAAAGGCATTGTTAATCTGCTTGAAAAAACCGTCGGTGCCAGCGATAGCGAACAGCCCGAGTGACTGCTCAAAAAAACGATTACGTTCCAGCTCAGAGCGCTGGCGTGCTTTTTCTGCACGAAGCAATTCTCTTGCGCAACCTCTGATCAGCAAACCAAACAATACGATATTGGCCAGGGTAAACAGGGTCAGTCCGGTCCCGGAATCGAAGTAGCCAAGGCGCTGGCCTTCAAGGCGTAGCCAGCCCAGACCGCAGAGGACCATTACCAGGCCTGGAAGCAGCCGACCGACAAGCACACCGGCTGGACCGGAACTGGTGGCAATTGCCATAAATCCCGCGCCGGGGCGCGCACACAAAATACCGAGAGCGAGAATCTGGAAAACCACGGCAGTATGCAAGGCCATCGGAATCAGGTTGGTCACCCCGTAGAGTGCCTTGATGCCATAGGCGTAACCGATCAGACCCAATAGTGAAATCAACCCAACGAGAATTGCCAGAGTCTCGGCGGGACGATGTCCTCGTCGGGCCGTGACATCAAGTAGTAGCAGCGCCAGACCCAAGAAGACAAAACCCAGGGCCGTGTTGGGAGCCATCCGGTTCGACAGTGTTGAAAGATCAGTTGCCAGTTTGTCTCGAAATAACAACTGATCAATGCCCATGTCCCAACCAAAAAGGTAACTACTCAGTCTGAGCAGGCCGATGCCAAGTATTACCAATGCGCTGAGTTGGGCCAGGCGCAATTTCACTATCACTTGTCGCTGATCTGGAACGGCCGGTGGGCGATATTGGAGCCACAGAGATATTGCCGCGAGAGAAAACGCGATTGCTGTCATGGGGTTCATCGACACTAGGCCGGGCACAACGCGTTTGAAACGGTCGATATCCCAACCCCACCCAATCAACACCAGGCCCCCGATTATGATTGCCAAAATGCTGGCAAATAGTGAAACGATATGCAGCCCAGGACGACCTGAAGTTAACGAGTCGTTGGATTGGTGGTTCCGATTATTGTCCATATAAATTCAACTCTATACTGGGGCAGTATTGGGTGGTAATCCTTATAGATTTGGCGCAAGACTACAAACGTTCAATCGAAAAGTGCCTAATATTGATGGTTTTTGATTATAGTACACTTAGAATCCCGATTCTGAAGGAATTCAGCAAATTCATTGCCTGATGAAGGGCTTACGCAAGAGGTATCGCTAAGTGGTTAGCGATACGCTCAAGTTCAACCCCGAGCCAGACTAAGTGTTATTTACTGAACTCTCGATTCCACTAAAGTAGATTAACAGTATAGCAGCAAGGCTAAATGCAGTTGGAACTAGCTTTATTGCGGGCACAGAATAGCGCCATTTTGAAGAAGAGGAATGATTCAGTGAGGCTGTTCTTGTTCTTTCGGACAACCGGCTTGACATTAATATTTCCAGATAGAAGGGTTTCGGCACCCATTCTCATACAATTGCCCTACCCCATTCTGCAAACACAACTTCCCTGAGATTTCGATAATGTTTAGCCTTAACCAAGTGCCTCCCCAAGTTAAACAGATTGTAGACAGTAGCATGGGTACTCAAAAATCTCTGAGCCAGGCTCGTCGATTTGAACCGCCTCATTCCTCGCTCTCTTGCTCGAGTAGGTACGTGTGATTGCTCAACACGGTGATTAGCATATGTATCCTTATTATGAATAACATCAGGCATCAGTTCTCGATGTGCTACACCGTAACTTCTCAGTTTATCCGTCACGATCTTTCTGGGCTCCCCACCATGACTTCGCAGTCGCCGACAAACCAAGATTTACCCTCAATGGTATCAAGTGTCTTAATTGTCTTGATGCTAGTTTGCATGACTTTCTCTCTTTTCTTT